>CAZVLG010000297.1:0-30154 GCA_964627835.1 uncultured Bacteroides sp. | reverse complement strand
AGATGGCTGAAGAACCATGAAGCCTTTACGCAATGCCCGTTTTTTGGAATGTCGATCCAAAAATTCTCCCGGATCCGCAAATGGTAACGAATCCGTTTGCAATTAAACGATGATGATGGGGCAAGCCATGAGCACCGGGCCCCAAATAAATCCCCGCCCCGAAAGATCAGGGCAGGGATCTATAAAAGAGCATTAGTATGAGAGTAACTATATGTCCGGACCTTTATCAGATCATGCTAAATTCCCGGGGCCCGGTGTTTGGGAGCTTAAAAATAGAACAGTAGCTGGAGGTTTCCGCTCGCAGATGGGGCTAATTCCACACCGCTTCCTCCGTAATCCGTTGTGGTCTCTGTTCCCGATTCGGGGACATACTGTCTTTTACCCTGGGTGTAGAAATTGATGTTGTATCCAAATTCTCCCGCCAGTGCCATGTTCGGGGCGAAGTAAAATTCCACCCCCACGAATCCGCCTGCCATGATGGAATAAGTGCTTCCACCTACATTTTTATAATTATTATTACTGTCGTTGGCATCCTTGAAACTTAATTTACCCAGATAGGTTCCTGCATTATAGGGATCTTTCATAATGCCGGCCTGTACCCCGTAGAAGCCGACAAGGCGGCCGAATACCTGACGGTTCTTCTGGATGCCCCCCAGGAGGCCGATCGTGAGGGCCGAGGTAGTTGTTTTATCCACCAGGTCAGGGTCAGTTACGTTCTGGGATTTGTTTGTCTCGTTTGAAGCCCCGATCAGCAGGGCGCCCCGGTAGGTGGTTGTTGCAGATACTTTGTATTTGGCGAATATGGTACCTGGAACCTGCGCTGTGAAACCAAAGACCGGGTAGTAAGGATTGTTATTGGTTGTAAAAAAATTTCCAATGTAACGGAAAAAAGGCGTGGCATCAATCCCTATGGCCCAGTCCCCGGTCTGAGGCAGGATAGGTACTCCTTTTTTGGTCCGGAGCACCTCATCCTCCGGGTCCTCCATCTGGGCCTGGATCGCTGTCAGGCAGATGAGCAGAGCCGAAAGTAAAATCAGTAATTTTTTCATGGCATTTAAGGTTAGATTAAATTTACTGTGTCTGTGCGAATCCTAATTAAAGACATAAAGGTATAAAATGATCACCGAAGATGCAGGGCAAGTTTTTAACAACCGGGACAGGATATTAACTCATTGTATATCTTTTAATTGTGCCTTGTTCATCAATTTACGGGGCATTTTTGGCAACGCTACGTTTCCTCAAAGATCCCAAATAACTCAATTCGTTTATATTAACACGGTGGATAATCCCCTGTGATTGAACTACAGTCATGATTTACAATAAATTATTATTTAGACCCCATTTTGTTTAATAATAAAGGATCTTAAAGTATTAAAATATAAATTTAGCTTCATATTTTCATATGTTAAACTAAACACACAATCATGAAAAAATTGTTTCTCCTTTTGTTTCTCGCTCTCGGTTTTTTTGTCCTTCAGGCCCAGGAATCCTACGTGATGTTCGAAACCATGTATATTGATGTCAAGCCGGACAAGCTCGATGAATTCAACGAGGCATTCAAGTCCCATGCCAGGCAATACCATGCCGAAGGGGCAAGCACGGTGAGCGCCCACTATATCGTCAACGGTCCTTTTGAGGGACAGATCGCCTGGGTGATGGGCCCACTTACCTTTTCCGACCTGGACAGCCGTCCCTCCGACGATGCGCATGAGGATGACTGGAACAAGGTTATGCCCTATGTAAAGCGTGTTTCCGAGGTGGAATACTGGAGGATGGATGCCGATATGCATTATGCACCCAAAGACGGGAGCTTCAGCAAATTTCATATGCGGTTTTTCGAAGTAAAGCCCGGAAAATGGCAGGAATTCAGCAAGATCCTTGCCGGGATCATCGAAGTATACAAGACCAAGGCTTACCCCAACTCGATGAATGTTAACTGGAACCAGTTCAATACCGGAAACGGCCGTAACGTGGTTGCAGTACAGGGCTTTAACAGCTACAGCGAATTTGATCAGGAAGACACATGGGTGGCGGATTATGAATCGGTCCACGGAGAAGGATCCTGGGAAAGGGCCATGGATGAGATGACAAATGTGACCAACGGAATGACCGAGGAACTGCGTGAGGTGATGCCTGAACTGGGTGGAGCAGGTGAATAGAACCGGATTTATCCCTTATAACCGGAAAGTCCCTGCAGGTTTTGCACTGCAGGGATTTTTTATTTTGGAAATCCTACTGAAATAATGTGAATCTTGGGGGAGCGATCGCCAGACCCATCTGATTTTTTAATTATCTTGGAGTTTCATTGCAGGTTCTGTCATGAAAGTCTCAGCGATCAAAACTGCCTTTGCCATAATCGGCCTGTTCCTGTTCCTGCAGTTTGGATGCAGGATGGCACCGGGTACCCGGAAGATCCTGCTCAGGGAGGATTTTACATCCATCCCCGGGGGTCCGCTGGGCTCGGAACTCGGTGCGGAAACGGAATACCATTACCTGCACCAGGCCAGGCCTGTGGGGAATTGGGCCGTTTCCACCTTTCGTTATAATTTGCCTCCTTCCTGGTATGTCCGGGAAAAGATGGGGGAAAGTTATCTTTGCCAGGATGCGGTAAACAGGGATAAACACTGGCACCCCATGGTTGTGGCAGGATCCCCTTTCTGGAAGGATTATACGGTGGAATTGAGATTTGTACCCGACTCATCCGGGAGAAGGACCGGGCTGGCCTTTCGTTACCGGCATGACCGGGCCTATTATTTTGTGGGACTGGAAAACGATTCGGCAAAGCTGATGCTTGTCCACCATGGAACAGCCTTCAGGCACCCGTATGAGAAGCTGCTTAAAGCTGCATCTTTCTCGCCAGTTCCTGGGGAAATACTGGAAATCAGGACCAGGATCCAGGGTTCGTCCATATGGTCATCAATTAACGGATCTGTTGAGCTTGTTGCAGAGGATACTGCATTCAGTAACGGAAGGATCGCCCTGCTGGCAGACGGACCGGCTTCCTTTTATTCAGTAATGGTACGTACAAGTCCCCAGTCATACCATGCCTTTCTCGCCGAAGCCAACCGCAGCAGGAAAATCAGCGATTCCCTTGTGGCAGCCAACCCGGCGCCGGTCTTCTATAAAAAGATCAGCACGGAGGGATTCGGGACCGGGAGGAACCTAAGGTTCGGGGACCTGAATGGCGACGGGGAAACCGATGTACTGATCGGCCAGGTGGTTCACCATGGTCCGAAAGACCGGAACTCTGAATTGAGCTGCCTGACGGCAATCACGCTTGAAGGGGAAATCCTCTGGCAGATAGGCAGGCCGGATCCCTGGAAAACCCGTCTTACCAACGATGTGGCATTCCAGATCCACGATCTCGACCTGGATGGAACCCAGGAGGTGGTGTACTGCATGAACCAGGAACTGATCGTCGCCCATGGGAAAACCGGAAAGACGCTGAAAAAAATACCCAACCCGCTCTCCCCCGGAGGCGGACCCCTGCCATCGGGACATAATATATTTCCGAGGATTTTAGGCGACTGCATCTATTTCGCCGACCTTTCGGGAAGGGGATACGACGGGGACCTGATCCTGAAAGACCGGTACAATTTCCTTTGGGCTTTCGACCGGGAACTGAACCTCCTGTGGGAGGGTTCCTGCAGAACCGGTCATTATCCCTACGCCTTCGATACGGACGGCGACGGCATGGAGGAACTTCTGGTGGGGTATACCCTTTTTGACCATGACGGAAAGATTCTCTGGAGCCTGGACGATACGCTGGAGGACCATGCCGACGGGGTGGCCATCCTGCCCTTCAGGGAAGGGGAGGCGCCTAAATACATGTGTGCCGCCAGCGATGAAGGGATGTTCTTCGCAGATCTTTCCGGGAATATCCTGAAACACCATTATATCGGGCATGTTCAGAACCCGGCCGTGGCGAATTTCAGGGACGATCTCGAGGGACTCGAAACGGTTACCGTGAATTTCTGGGGGAACCAGGGCATTATCCACCTGTTCAATGCAGACGGGGAGATCTATCATAGTTTCGAACCCAACCAGTATGGAAGCATGTGCCTCCCGCTGAACTGGACGGGCCGAACAGAAGAGTATTTTATCCTGAACGCCAATGTGGAAGAGGGAGGCGCCTGGGATGGCTACGGCCGAAGGGCCCTGACATTCCCCGATGACGGGCACCCCGATATGTGCTATGCGGTTCTGGATGTAACAGGCGATTGCAGGGACGAGATCGTGGTCTGGGACCCGCACGAACTCTGGGTCTATACCCAGGATGACAGCCCGCTCCCCGGTGAGCTGTATAAGCCGGTCCGGAATCCGCTTTACAACTATTCCAACTACCAGGCCACGGTTTCTATCCCCGGACACGAATAAAGATCCTGAGTTAGATGCGGCCCCCCGTCCCCCCTCCCCGGGTAAACGTCCTGAGTTGGATACGGCCCCCCGTCCCCGGGTAAAGATCCTGAGTTAGATACGTTCCCCCGTCCCCCCTCCCCGGGTAAACGTCCTGAGTTGGATACGGCCCCCCGTCCCCCCTCCCCGGGTAAACGTCCTGAGTTAGATGCGGCCCCAGTCTCCCGTCCCCGGATAAAAACCCGGGAGCGGACCGGCTGCCTGCCTCCACCGGGCTCTTCCGGGAAGATCCTCCTGACACATGTGTCCAGTGTAGTATTATGATCACGGGACCGGTTGATTTTCTGGCGCCGCACTGAAAAATTGGCTAATTTTGATACCGTGAGTCGAATTTCCAGTGAGACCTGCTTGAGCCTGGCTCTATTGGCCCTCCTTCTGGCTTCCTGTGAAAAGGAAAATCCCCTGGCCAGGTACGATCACAGCCTCGCTGTGGTCGAGATCGAAATCGATGAAAAATATCTCTGGTCCCCCGACTCGGGACTGTATGTCATAGGCTGCAACGGAATACCTCGCGGCTGCAATCCATCCTGTCCGGCCAATTACAACCAGAGCTGGGAATACCCCGCCCTTGTCCGGTTTACTCCGCCGGGGAAAGATGTACCGGCTCTGGAGGAGCGCGTCGGATTCCGGATCAAGGGGAACTGCAGCCGCGTTAAAGCCATGAAATCCATCGGATTATACTGGAGAAACGAATACGGGAATCCCTATATTGATTACCCGTTTTTTCCAGGTTCGGGTGTCGACAGGTTTAAAAGGATCCTGCTCAGGAATTCGGGCAATGACTTCGGGCTGACACATATGAAGGATGCGGCGGTTACCCGGATCATACAGGGCCATGCAAGAGTCGATTTCCAGGCCTACAGTCCCGTGGTGCTTTATCTGAACGGCGAATACTGGGGCATACATAATATGAGGGAGATGATCACCCCCGATCATTTCAGGTATCATTACGGGGTGGATGATGAGAAGGTCGACCTGCTGGAAGGATCGCCCCTGTCGCCGGTGGCTGATGACGGATTCACGGATGCATTCCTGGAGGAGGTGATTGGTTTCCTGGAGAACAGCGATCTGTCGCTGAAGGAAAACTACCTGGCCATATCGGAACGGATCGATATCGGGAATTACATCGATTACATCATCATTGAGACCTATGTCTGTAACATGGACTGGCCCGTGACCAATAGCCGGTGGTGGAGGGAGGATCTCCAGGGTTCCCCCTATGCCCGGTGGAGATGGGTGACGTATGATCATGACGTGGCCTTTTGTTCAAAGCATGTAGAGGAGGTCTGGATCGGTGACCTGCACGGGAAGCCCCATGATCCGTCGAAGGCCCCAGGCTTTCATATTTTCAACCAGCTGATCCGGAACGATGATTTCAGGCAGGAGTTCCTGGCCCGCTATATCTATTTCATTGAATTCGTTTTCAACCCGGACCGGGTGGATAGGATCATCATGGATATGATGAGCAGCATTCGCGATGAATACCCGAGGCACCAGGAGAAATGGCATACGCTTCCCAGGTGGCAGTGGGAATCCGCTGTGAAAAAGATCGCCACGGTGAACAGGGAGCGCAATGAGATTATGGAATCCATCATTTATGACCTGTATGAGGAACGGTAAATTTCTATGGCTGCTTATTGCGATCCTTTTCCCCGCCCCTCTATCAGCAGGTGAGCCGATCCTCTGGCTGAGTTACGGACAATCGAAGTATGTAAGCAGTCCGGGACTGGAAGCCTGCTACCAGTTCCGTCACCGCTTCGGATTGAACGTGGGACTGGCTGCATACATGCAGTATCCCGAAAACAGCAGGATAACCAACCGGACGTTTGAGGCTGATCTCGGATTCTATAGCGCAAACTTGGGTGTTTCAGGCTACCTGTTCCGGCGGGAGAAACATGGCCTGGGACTCATTGCCGGGTTCAAGCTCTGGTATGGTCCCGATTACAGGAAACTCAGGTATTACGAGGACGACGATTATTATATTTATTTCGATGCCTCCTCCCTGTGGCCCGATTATGGCCTGGATATCGGAATATTCTATACCTGCGGCAGGTATGCCTTTCTGGGGAAATTTGATTTTGCCAGGAACCGCTTCAGGCTTGGAATCGGATACCGGTTCAGGACCGGATAATTGTGGCGATAGATATCGGCGGAGGGGCCATGGATCCATGCCAGATCCTGTTACAGGAAATACATCAGGGTATGCGGTTCCGGACCGGAATAAATTCTGCTATGCCGGTTTCCGGCACCCGGGCATCTGAAGTCCGGATCCTTATCCTCGAAATTTCGGAAAGGGCGATGAAGGAATTGCTGCATCAAGCAATGAGCGCCGGTCCCGGGATGTTGCGGCCCGAACATCAATCTGACGGAATTTCCTCCAGCCTTCCTGTTTTCACATCGTAAATGAATCCGTAAACGGAGATCTTATCAGACACCAGTGGATGTTCCCTGATCCGTTTTACATCCTCAAGGACGCTTTCCCTGGGATTTGATATAGGCAGCCAGTCCATGAACCTGCCTTCCTCGGATCCCCCTTCTTTCCTGGCATTCTGCCATTCATGCCGGTCGAATCTGGCTGTTTCAAGGCTCTCTGAAAGCAGCTTTCCCATGATCTCATTATCAACGGTTGCCATTCCGCAATCGGTATGATGGATGACAAACCAGTGTTCCGTCCCCAGCAGTTTATGGCTGACCACGAGCGATCGGATGGCATCCTCGCTGGCGCGGCCGCCGGCATTTCGGATGATATGCGCATCTCCCAGTTCCAGTCCCCCAAATCCTGCAGGATCGAGCCTTGCATCCATGCAGGTAAGAATGGCGATTTTTTTATAGGGAGGGGCAGGGAGATCGGCTTTGGATCCGAAATTCCCGGCATACCTGGTGTTGGAATTTATTAGTTCATCCCTTGTGGCACTCATCATCGACAAATTTATTGCAGCCTGTTCCGACGCCTGTTCCAATGGAAATGGGTACGGATATCGCTGTGTATGCGGTAAAAATAAAGAATTATCGAAACTTGGTCTTTGCATAATAAACCGGGCGCAATACTAAGTTCCCGTTTTTCAGGTCAATGTAACGTAAAAATGATTTTATATTAATTTAGAATTAATCAATGCAAGTTTTTGGATATCTTTAGCGGTCTGAATCAAGTAATACTTGCTGAACCTATGATGTTTACCGGCAATATTAAACCGTGGTGCGGGGTTCTGGGTTTGTTTATTTTCACCGTTTTGGTAATATCCTGTGAAAAGCCTGAGGGACCCGGGGGTAAAGGGACCATCAGGGGACAGGTCATGACGAAAACCTATGATCAGGGATTCAGGGTGCTTCAGTCCGTTTATCCGGCTGCCGATGAGGATGTTTATATAAAATATGGCGGGGGCGAGATGATTTCCGATGACCGGACAACGTCACCGGACGGCTGGTTTGAATTCCAGTACCTGAGCAAGGGGGATTACACGGTTTTCGTTTACTCAGAGGACAGTACCGGCACTTCAGGTTCCGGGATTGTTCCCATTCAGCGTGAAGTCAACCTCTCGTCAAATAACCAGGTATACGACCTGGGTAAGATTTACATCTATGAGTCCCTGGATGTGGATCAGGGAAATGCAACGATTGCTGGACAGATACTACAGGTTAACTATTCCATCGATTTTCTTTATATCATTGACACTGCTTATGCCCAGGAGCTGGATGTATATCTGGTTTATGAGGACGATCTTTACTACTCGGAAAGGGTACAAACCCTTTACGACGGGACCTTTGCCTTTCCAGACCTGATCAAGGGCAACTACCGTGTTTTCGTTTTTGCAGATGATATAAAAGGGGGTTCTGAGCAGGTTCCCGTAATGAAGAACGTAAGTATTGATGCAATCCAGGGGATCTTTAATGCAGGTATCATCTACAGACCAAAGGAAGACTGAACTTGATGTTTCTGCCGCATATATAAAATAAGAATGAATACTTTTCAATTGTCAGGCACTGAATTAATCCGAATACCGGATTTACTTGAATTGCTGGTGAAGTTTGCCTTTCACCTGGTTATTCTGCTGATCATCGTTCGCGTGCTGTATTATAACATGGCCCGCCGCAAGGATTACCTGTTCAGCTATATTCTGATAGGGTGTGTTGTATTCCTGCTTTGTTATTCCCTGGCCAATGTAAGCCTGCAGCTGGGTTTTGCACTCGGTCTGTTCGCCATATTCGGCATCATACGCTACCGGACCAGGCAGATCCAGATCAAGGAAATGACCTATTTGTTCCTGGTCATCAGCATATCCGTGATCAATGCGCTTGCCCATGATCAGATTTCCATCATGGAACTGATCATTACCAATATCGTGATCATTATGCTGACCTGGGGACTCGAACGCGCCTGGCTTTCCAGGCAGGAAACCTCAAAACTAATTGAATATGAGAAGATTGAGAATATCCGCAAGGAAAACCGGGACAAGCTGATCGGAGACCTCGAGGAGCGCACCGGTATAGGCAAGATCAACCGCGTGGAGATCGGTCCTGTCAATTTCATCACGGACAGGGTCCGGATCCGGATCTATTATTATGCGAAGGAGGATGTGATCTATAACAACGGTAATAATTCCAGGAAATAATCCGGGTTTATCCAGGCACTTGCCATGAAACTCCTGCGATTTCTATTTGTCATTGCGATCTTTGCTTCCTGCCTGTGTTCCTCTGCCCAGGAATCCGGAGAATGGCTGGGTGCGGAAGTTGAATTTGACCTGCCCAGGAAGTTCAGCATTGAAGCCAATGTCGAGGGCAGGGCCCTGAATACCGGGAGAATTCAGTTCTATAAATACCTTACTCAGTTCGGGTTGAACTACAAGATCAGCAAGCGCTTCGATGTAGGGATCAAGTACCGGCTTGAATGGAGGCTGGAGGAGAATATGCACTATTATTACAGGAACAGGATGATGTTCGATTTCAAGTTTGACTATCCCATCGAGCGATTTGGGATCGATTATCGCGCCAGGTTCCAGAGAATAACGAAAACCTACATCAACAGCGAATTCGACCTGGTACCGTCCTGCCATCTTCGAAACAAGTTCCAGCTTTCCTATAATGTTCCCAACAACCCCATCACACCCAGGGTATCCCTGGAACTCTTCTCACCCCTGAATGCCTATAAATACCTGACATTTGACGAATACCGGATCACGGCCGAGGTCCGTTACCCCCTGAAAAAGAACCAATCCATTACGGGGGGGATCATGTATGTGAATGAACAATTCGAAGTCCGGCTCTCCGGGATCATATTCCTTTTGTCCTATAAGATCTCGGTGGGCTGACAGGGCTCGGGGCGATGTTCCGTTCTCGGTTCCCGTCATGGGAATGAAGTCTTGCAGGATGGACGGCAAATTTTGACCGGTCCCTGAAAATGGGTCTTATGAGGAATATTTCTTACCTTGAATCCATAAAAGAGTATTAGACCATTTGCAATGTTCAGAAATTACCTGCTGGCTACCTTTCGCAATCTGTACAAGAACCGTTTATCTTCCATTGTGAATGTCGCGGGACTGGCCATCGGGATGGCGGCATTCATCCTGATCATCCAGTACGTACGCTTCGAGCTCAGCTACGATGATTTCCACGAAAAGGGAGCCCGGATTTACCGGGTGCAGCAGGACCGGTATAACAAAGGGGAAATTACCACCCGGTGGGCCGCAGGTTGCTCGGCTGTGGGGCAGGCTCTTTTTGAGAATTTCCCGGAGATGGAGGACTTCACCCGCTTTCAAATATGGAGTGGGGTCTTCAGTTACGGAGATAAAAAATTCCGGGAGGAGGAGATCTACATTGCCGACACTTCGTTTTTTAAGCTTTTCTCCTTCAGGCTGATACATGGCGATCCGGGCAGCATCCTCAGGAATCCCCTGGAAATGGTCATTTCGGAATCCAATGCGCGGAAATATTTCGGGGAAGAGGACCCGGTAGGTAAGAGCCTGCGGTTCAACGGCGGTCCCGAGATCATGATCAGCGGTATTTTTGAGGATATTCCACGCAATTCCCACCTCAAGCCGGATATAGTGGTTTCCTGGGCAACCATAGTACAGTACAGGGGACCGCACATTAACACGGCCTGGCAGTGGGATGCATTCTTCAATTATATCCTACTGAATCCTGAGACGGATTATAAGGAATTCGAAGCAAAGATCCCGGCCTTTGTCGAGGCCGAGATAGGGGAGGAAATGAAGCAATGGGATGCGGGTGTTGTATTTAATCTCCAGCCCCTCAGGAGCATTCACCTTCATTCGGATTTTATGTTCGAAGCAGAACCCAACGGCAATGCCCGTTCGGTCTATGCACTGCTGGTCATTGCCATTTTCCTGGTGATCATTGCATGGATCAACTACATCAACCTGTCCACTTCCAGGGCCCTTGAACGGGCCAGGGAAGTCGGGATGCGGAAGGTGACCGGGGCGTCCCGGGAACAGCTTCTGGTGCAGTTCCTGCTCGAATCGGTCCTGGTCAACCTGCTGGCAATCGTACTGGCTCTCGTGATGGTCCTGCTGCTTAGCCCCTCCTTCAACCTCCTTACCGGTGAACCGCTGGATTACAGCATTCATGGCAATCCGGGGTTCTGGGCCGCGATTCTGCTGGTTTTTGTTACCGGTGCGCTGCTGTCCGGGACCTACCCCGCCCTTTTCCTGTCTTCCTTCCGCCCGACGACCATATTCCAGGGATTGTCCGGGCTTAAAGCGGGCGGGTTTGGTATGCGCAGGGTCCTGGTGATCTTTCAGTTTGCAGCCTCGCTGTTTCTGATCGCGGGCACAATTACCGTATTCCGCCAGATATCCTTTATGAAGAATTACGACCTGGGGGTGGACATTAAGAATGTGCTGGTGCTCAGGGGACCCAGTGTCAACGACTCAACCTATGCAGAAACGTTTAACGCATTCAAATCGGAACTTATCCGGAATCCGGATATCAGAATGGTCACCGCATCAACCGAGGTGCCCGGGCGTCAGCCCGGATGGAACGCCGGGGGTATAAGGCGCATCAGCGAGGGACCGGAACAGAGCAACCAGTACCGCATCATAGGGTTCGATTACAACTTTGTGGACTTCTATGGATTGAGCATCCTGGAAGGCCGGAACTTTTCAGAGGAATTCGGCCGCAACAGCCAAACCGTTCTTTTCAATGAAAATGCCATCCGCCTGATGGGATTCGAGGACTTCCCCTCGGCCATGAACGTCCCGATATTCTTCTGGGGGGATACCTTCAATATCGTTGGTGTGGTGAAAAATTACCACCAGGAAGGCCTCAAGGTGGCCCAGGAACCTTTGATCTTCAGGTTCTTTGAAAATACGAACAACTATTATTCCATCCGTGTGAACCCGGAAAAAACCCGGGAAGCACTCCGCTTCGTGGAGGAGAAATGGCTTGATTTTTTCCCCCGGAACCCGTTTGAGTATTTTTTCCTGGAGGATTATTACAACGAGCAGTACCGGAACGAAATGCAGTTCGGAAGGGTGTTCGGGCTGTTCACCTTCCTGGCGATCTTCATCGCCTGCCTTGGCCTGTTCGGGCTTTCTTCCTATACCACATTTCAACGTACCCGGGAGATCGGGATACGCAAGGTGCTGGGATCCTCGTCCGGGAATGCCGTCCTCCTACTGGTTCGCTATTTCCTGATACAGGTCCTGATCGCCGTTCCTGTGGGACTGGGAGCAGGATACTATGCGATGTCGGGCTGGATCCGGAACTTTGCCTACCGGATCAACATCGGCTGGTGGTTCTTCCTGGTCCCCCTCCTGGCCGTGATACTGATCGCCATCATTACCGTTAGCGCCCAGGTATTGAAGACGGCCAATGCAAATCCTGCTGAATCTCTCCGCTATGAGTGACCCTTGCCGGCGGTCCGGATTCCTGGCCTGAGCGGCCGGATCATTCGGGCCTGGCCGTTTGCTGCTCGGCAGGGAACCTATACTCATACTGCAGGAATAATTCTGATTGGTCCTGATGTATTTTCATTCGGAGTGAATATTTCTTATCCAGCCGGGTTTATTCCCCGTTCGGCAACTTCTTTTTTCATGGCCGGAATTTGGCCCGTAGCTTTGTTCCGTAAAGTTTAAAAACCACAGCCATGAAAAATTACTTTTAAACCTGAGTATGTTCGCAATAAGCCTCAGCACTGTATTTGCCGGTATGGGAGATACCGGTTCCATTGATGCGGCCGCAGATCCGTCTAATGCTGAACCGGCAGCAGCCGAAAGCAATCTCACCCAGACCATCAGCGGGACGGTAGTGGATGCCATAACGGGATTCCCCCTGATCGGGGCCAATATAATATTGGTGGATTCGGACCCACTGGTGGGGACCATCACCGATGTGAACGGCAATTTCCTCCTTCCCGGTGTGCCCCTTGGCAGGCAACCTCGGCGACCCGGCCCGGATGGTGGCCAACTACGCCGGTGTAAGCACCCAGAATGATTCCAGGAACGATATCATCATCCGGGGAAATTCACCCATGGGAGTCCTGTGGAGGCTCGAGGATATCGAGATTCCCAATCCCAATCATTTCGGGGCGCTAGGGACCACCGGGGGACCGGTAAACATGGTTAACAATAATCTCCTTGCCAATTCCGATTTCCTCACCGGAGCCTTCCCGGCTGAATTCGGAAATGCGACTGCGGGAGCCTTTGACCTGAACAGCGTCGATTACCTTCTGAAACCAATCAGCAGGGAAAAACTGGAACACAGCATCCGGAAATACCGGTCCATGGCCGAAAAGCATCAGACAGTTGATTTTCAGGCATTAATGGAATCTCTTGAGGGCAGGGAAGCCCGGTATAAGAAACGTTTTGCCGTTAATATAGGAAGCCGGAGCGTTTCGGTTGAAGCATCCTCCGTAGCCTGGTTCTATACCCTTGAAAAGAGCACTTACCTCTGCACGGATGACAACCGGCATTACCCGATCGATTTCTCACTGGAACACTTGGAGGAACTGCTTGACCCGGAACAGTTCTACCGGGTCAATCGTCAATACCTGGTCCGGTATTCAGCCATCCAGCGCATCCACATCCTTTCAAAAAGCCGGGTCAAACTAGAGTTGCAGCTCCCTGCAAAAGAAGACCTGCTGGTTGCCACCGCCCGGACCCATGACTTCCGTCTCTGGCTTGATCGCTGACGAGCCCGCCTTGGATACGTTTGCTTTGGGCTTCCGCTCACGACCTGATCGCTATAGAGTTCGTATGGATCCGTTTGCTTTGGGCTTCCGAACCTGATGGTTGATACCTGGTTCCTGATCCCTTTGTGAAGGCTTTGCGTCTGGGACCGATCGGCAGGGATTAAAATAATTCTTTTATTTTAGGGGTTTATTTGCATCTATGGGGGCATTGAAGGTTTTAGGGGGCAGGATACTTGATAAATTTCTCAACGGGGTTGAAAAAGTAGGAAATGCCCTGCCTCATCCTGCAACCCTTTTTGGCCTCATGGCTTTGCTGGTCCTGATATTCTCTGCCCTTGCCGCAGCTACCCACTGGACCACCATCCATCCCGGTACAAAGGAGCTGATCGAACCGGTCAACCTGCTCTCAAAATACGGGATCCACCGCATACTGACCGATATGGTGGTTAATTTCACCAGCTTTGCTCCATTGGGCATTGTCATGGTGGCCATGCTTGGCATCGGCATAGCCGAAAGCAGCGGACTCATCGGGGCCGTCATCCGGCTCATCGTGCTTTCCTCCCCTAAAAAACTGCTGACTTTCGTGCTTGTGCTTGCCGGGATTCTTTCAAATGCCGCCAGCGACGTGGGCTATGTCCTGCTGATCCCGCTGGCGGGGATCATTTTCATAGCCGTACACAGGCACCCTGTGATTGGCATGGCTGCTGCTTTTGCAGGTGTATCCGGAGGGTTCAGCGCCAATCTTATTCTGGGGACCATCGACCCCTTGCTCGCAGGACTTTCCGAGGAGGCCGCCCGCATCATTGATCCGGTATATTCGGTTAATCCCACCGCGAATTATTATTTCATGGTGGCTTCCACTTTTGTTATTGCATTCACCGGTACCTGGGTAACCGAACGGTTCATCGCCCCGCGCTTCGGGAAATATGAAGGGGAACGGGCGGGGGAAGAACTGGAAACCCTTTCGGTCGCCGAAAAAAAGGGATTGCGCAGAGCCTTCTATGTCGCCCTGGGGATCTTGGCCCTTACCCTGATCGGGATCCTGCCTGCCGGTGGATTTTTCCGGGGAGCAGATGGGGAAATCCTGAGTTCCCCGCTGATCAGGGGAGTGGTGGCCATGCTTTTCATCACGGCCGCAATCATGGGAATTGTCTACGGTTTCACAATAAAAAAGTACAGGAATGATAAGGACATCATGGAGGGCATGGCCGATGCCATGAAATCGCTCGGCATGTATTATGTCCTGGTTTTCTTTGCCGCGCAGTTCGTGGCCTATTTCAAATGGAGCAACCTGGGGATCATCTTTGCCATCAAGGGGGCCAACCTGGTAATGGCATCCGGGCTCGGGCTGATACCGCTGATGATACTTTTCATAATCCTTTCCGGCCTGATCAACCTGGCCATGGGTTCGGCCTCGGCAAAATGGGCCATCATGGCCCCGGTTTTTATCCCCATGTTCATGCTTCTGGGATACTCCCCTGAACTGTCACAGGTGGTATACCGGATCGGTGACAGCGTTACAAATGTCATTTCTCCCATGATGAGTTTCTTTGCCCTGATCATCGCCTTTATCCAGAAATACGAGAAGAATGCCGGGATCGGAACGGTGATCGCCACCATGCTGCCCTATACCTTTGCATTTTTCCTGGTATGGACCTTACTGCTTATCGCCTGGCTCTTGCTCGGGCTTCCCCTGGGACCGGGAGCCGGGATCTATTATACCCTGCCGGGCTAACCCTTTTTGCGTATCAGGATTTACCTTTTGTCATGCAGCCTCGACTCAGGGTCCGGCAATCAGGTTCTCATTGCCGCCAGGTGTTCATCCAGTTGCTGGAAGCTGGCCATGGCAACGGCCGCGGCATGAATATAAGGCCGGTCCAGCACCCACCTGACCGCTCCCGGGTAGCTGGCTTCCGTTTCAGCATCCTGGGCAAAGGGCCCTTCCAGGCATGTTTTCATGGCAATGATCCCGGTACCGGAATCAGCAGCCCTGGTAAGTTCCCGGGCCAGGGCATCCTGGTCCCATCTAATATCCCTTTCCCTTCTTTTATAACCTCCGTGGGGATTGAACGACAGCATGATCACATCATAAAAAGGATCCTGGTTATGCCGCTGCAGATGTTCAAGCAGGTCGGCGTGTACCGAAAAGCCGGTTGCCAGGATCTTCCCCTGTTTTTTTGCCTCTGAGAAGGATTCCAGGACCGCTTCATGGTAGAGGATTTCCTGTTCAGCGGCACCATGGAACAACATGATGTCAATATAATCCGTCTGGAGTGCTTTCAGACTATTATCCAGTGATTTACGGAAGGTCTCGCGGATCCCGGAGGATACCGAACCCGTGTTCAGCTTCCCCTCAACAGGTACGGGATCAATATTGACTTTAGACTGGATCACAAAATTTTTGCGCCTGCCTTTCGTCACTTCCCCGACCATGATCTCATTTTTCCCGTTGGCGTATCGCCTTCCGGTATCGATGAATGTAATTCCCTGGTCCAGCGCATATTTTAATACACTGGCTTCCTGGATCCTGGGAGCACCTACTCCCAGCTTTGTGAGCCGGATGCCTGTCTTTCCTAGCATGCCGGCAGGCAGTTCGTTAGTACCGGACATCAGTTTTCCGGATAATGCAGGTACCATGCCTGCTGCCAGTGCGCCCATTGAAGATGTTTTTATGAATTCCTTCCGGGTGAAATTACGTTTGCGATGCTTCATACTTCATGGATTTATTGGCAGCAATATAAGAATTTATCGAAAATGCCTTAATTCCTATAGGTCCCGGTGCGGACTTATCAAAAAACCTATCCGATATCGTACACCCCCTGTTCGCAATGATACGGTTTTTATTAAGAATGAATGGCAATATGATGTTGTAAAAGGCAACAAATCAGAATATTATAATTTTTGGCACGCGTATTGGAACCAAATAAACAACAAGCAAAACCGGAGATGAAAACGAGAAAGAGGATAAGAAAATGGACAGAACCGCTGGTATACATTGTGCTGGTTTCAGCCTTTGGATTTATCACCTCGGTTGTAAACCATAGTAGCGGACAGGAGGAACAGCTCAGGGAGTCCGAGTTTGTTACGCTCACCCTTGAGTATGAACTAGAGGCACTTATTGCCCAGGAAGAGACAGGGGTTAGCTTGTAAGCACTATATATTCCCAGGGATGATTCAGGCCCGGTTCCTATTTTAGGAGCCGGGCCTTTTAATTCAGGACCGATCGATCCGATGGGATAAGCCTGTTCTGCTGGTGTTTTCCCGGGCTGGTCTTACTCGTATCTCAGTGATTCTGTCGGATTCCGGGACGCTGCCGAGTAGACTTTCCATCCCATGCTGATCATGGCAACCAGGGAGATCAATATTACCGGCAATGCGAAAGTCAGGGCATTTGCCTTGGTATGGACCTCCCAGATGCTTTTAATTATCGCCATCCCGGAATAGTGCCCGGCAGCAAGTCCCAGGACACAGGCGATCAGGATCATGATGATGTAGGATCTGCTGAGAATTCCGATTATCCTGGGAATGGGGGCGCCCATGACTTTCCGGACCCCCACTTCCTTGGTCCGCCGCAGCACACTGAGGGAAACCAGGGTATACAAACCCACGGCCGAAAGAAAAAGGGCGATGAGGGCCAGGAAGGTATAAATGGCCTTGATGTTTTTATTGATCTGCCTTGCTTCCTCCATAAGGGAATCCTGGAAGAAACCTCCATAGGGATGGGTCGGGATCATTTCTTTCCATCTTTCTTCAAGGTATGCATTGACTTCCTGAAGGTTTTCTTCCTCTGCTTTAATGGTAAGGTACCTTAGCCGGTATTCGCTGTCGCGCCGGAAGGCGACGGGTTCGATCTCGTCCCAGAAACCGTAGGGATAGAAATCGGCCATAACCCCGATAATGTAAAGGTCGACGGTATCATCCATCACAATCCTCTTCCCTATGGGATCCTGTATCCCGAATTCACTCAGGAATTTCTGGTTGACGATGATGGAATGCTGGTTATCCGTTTTTTCGAATTCCCGGCTGAAGGTCCTGCCTTCCAGCAGGGAAAGTCCCATGGTCTCAAAATAATTGTCCCCGATGGTAAACATGTTCACATCCTCCTTCACCTGATTGAATTCCATGGTGCTGGACCAGTTCCCGTGACCGATATGGTGCCTGGACTCCCCAACCTGGGTGATCAGGGGATTGGCCTTGATCTCGTCCCTGAAGAAGGTGTAGTATTCCTCACTAGGCAGGTACATCCCGATGATATGGTCTTTATCGTATCCCATGTACTGGTTTTCCTGGAAATTTGCATTCTGGGTGAACAGAATGCCGGAATTTATGGCCTGCACGGAGATGGCGATCTGAAACGTGAGCAGGATGGCCGAGAGCACGTTCCTTCCACCGATCCTCAATTTATCCTGGAAAATCAGGACCGGGTTGAAGCGGCTGATGTAAAAGGAAGGATAAGCACCTGCGAGCAGGGTTGTGGCAAGCAGTAATATAACCAGGAAGCCTATGATCTCAGGGTTTCCGGACAGGCTGTATTCCAGGTCCATGTAGTCCCACATCTGGGAATAGGTGGGAACCAGGAACCTTGCGATGAACAGGGACAGGATCAGCCCTGCCAGGGTAAGCAGGAAATTCTCGGTCATGAACTGGAGGATGATCTGCCTGCGCTGTCCGCCGGCCACCTTCCGGACGCCGATCTCTTTCAGGCGCTTACTTGAAAAAGCAATGGCCGTATTGGTAAAATTGAAACAGGCGATGAGCAGTATCAGCAGGGCCATGATGGGTGGGGCTTTCAAAGCAGCCGGATGTAAACTTTCGCGCACCCACCAGTTCGACCACATATCCCATGCTTCATGGGCAACGTCCGGGAACGGGATCAGATGAAAGGAGGATATCTGGAAATCCGCGCGCGCATCGTTGTGTGCGGGGACGATATCCTGAAGGAGCGTTTCCACGGTTTTGACCTGCCCGGGATTCGGGATGTGCACAAAGGTAGAGGCAATCCACCATTCCCAGTTGGTTTCATCCGCCTCCCACATATCGATGTAGTTGTCCAAACGGGTCAGTACCTCGAAGGAAAAGCTGGAATTCAGCGGGATGTTTTCGAAAACACCGCCTACGGTATAGGTGAACTCTTCCCCTGCATCATTGAATATGGACATGACCTTACCCATGGGGTCTTCTTCCCCGAAATAGATCGAGGCGATCCGCTCGTCGATCAGGATGTTCTGCCTGTCCCGGAACGCCTCGGCCGATCCTTGCACCATGTTAAAGGTGAATACATCGAGGAAGTCCGGGTCCGCATACCCGATACGCTTGTTGAAGTTGTTGAGTCCCACCTTAAGTGGCGAATAAGTGCCGTTGAAGCGGATCACATGTTCCACCCCGCTGATGTTCTCCCCGATCATGGATGCCACCGGAAGGGGTGTTGCAGCGTACCGCTGCTGCCTGCCCTGTATATCCCTTGAAAAGACCACCTTGTATATCTCATCGCCCTTCAGATGCATTTTATCCCAGTCGCGGTCGTATTTCCCGTTCAGATAGGCTACGATGCAGATCGCAAGGGCAAGTCCCATGGTAAGGATATTGATCAAAACAAAGATGGCATTGCGGGAAATGCTCCGGAGGGTGACAATGAGATAATTCTTGAGCATGCTGGCAGGGTTTTGCACTCAAATTTACAATAAAGATGAATAATAGGAGGCAAAGCTGTAAATAATCCATGTGATGCAGGCACATAAATTAATTGCTATATTGCAGGACCATGGCAAACATGGAATGAAACCACTTTCTGATCTTTCTATGACTCCAGATAAAACCGACTATAACTGGCCAGGCACCAGGATTTTAATTGTCGAAGATGACGAGTTCTCCTTCCAGTTCTTCAATGTTGTTTTCAGGGACAGGGGACCGGAAGTCATTCGGGCGAGGAACGGTAAGGAGGCACTCCAACTTTTCCAGGAGCATACGGATATCGACCTGATATTGATGGATATCCAGATGCCCTTGCTGGATGGATACGAGGTTACCCGGCTGATCCGGGAAAAAGACCCGGAAGTTACCATCATTGCCCAGACCGCATTTATACACGACAATGAAGAAAAGAAATGCCTGGAAGCCGGGTGCACTGATTACATAAGCAAACCAATCGACCTTCAGAGCCTGCTGGGACTCATCGACAGGTACCTCGGGTAAGGTGCCCGTCCGGTTTTTCCTGCTGGCGACCTGTTTAGGCCTCCTGTCCGGTTTTTCCTGTTTATAACCCGTAAACGCCCCCTGTCCGGCTTTTCCTGCTGGCAGCAGGGTAACGCCTGGTGGAGGAATTATTTGTACCTGAAGATGATCTTGTCGTATACGATCAGCAGGGCGCAGGTCAGAACGCCCAGGCCCATCAGGATCAATCCGAAAAGGGATGGATTGTAGTTCAGCCAGAGGTACTGGGTCATCTCAGTGACGTCCATCCCCATTCCATTTGCGGCAGCAGCCAGGTAGTCATTGCGTGTAAAGCTTTCCGAGATCTCGGGGATAGTCAAATTCCAACGGCTGACCTCCTTTTCCAGCATTACATATTTATCTGCCGTGATTTCATAAATCTTTCCGGAAATGAGTCCGGCGAAAAAATTCCCCAGCGCCATGGGCAGAAAATTGGTGCCCATATAAAGGGCAGCCTTATCCCCCGGAGCCAGCCTTCCGATATACTCAAGTATTTTCGGTGAAAAGGCCATTTCCCCGAGGCTGAAGATGAATATGGAAATGACCAGGAACCAGCCGTTACGTGTAAGCAGGGCCAGCGTGATCCCGATTGCATTGGCGAGGAAGCCGGCGATCATGGTATTGATCGGCTTGAAGCGCATAACCAGGCTTGACAGAAGTACCTGGAAGAATACGATAAAGAGGGCATCGAGTGTAATCAGTTTTTCCGCAAGGATGACCCCCTCACGGGTTGCAAGTGCATCTGCAAGGCGGGGGAAGACTCCGTGCATTCCCTGGTATATCATGGCGGTATCGACCCACTGTTCGATGTATACGGGCAGGCTGTAAAAGAACTGCCAGTAAACGGTCCAGCCCGCCACAATGATTAACAGGAAAAGCGTGAATTTGACATTATTCAGGGCAAGGTAAATATTATGGAAGACTTTTCGCATGCTTTCCGCGAATGGCTCACGTTCCGGTTTAAGGCCGGGCTCCCTGTAAAAGAATATGACGATCAACAGGTTTAGCAGGATGGCAGAACTTGACATAATAAAAATATAGTTCCAGTTGAGCTCCCGGAGTTCGGAGGCGATCAGCGGACCGATCAATCCCCCGAGATTGATGATCATATAAAAAAGCCCGAAACCCACCGAGGCATTCGATTCATCCGTGGTCCTGGCGATGGTGGCTGAAATAATGGGTTTGAAGAGAGCCGCCCCGATGGCCACATAAAAAAAGGCAATGAACACACCGGAAAACGAACTCACCTGTCCCATCAGGTAGTATCCGCTTGACAGGATAACGAAGGCAATGATCAGGACTTTTTTATATCCGAAGCGGTCGGCAATGGAACCTGTAATGACGGGGAGGAAATAGAGGATGGCATTCACGATGCCCATGATCAATCCCTTCTCAACCTGGCTGAAGCCAAGTGCACCCGTTTCCTGAGAACCGGTAAGATAGAGGGCCAGCAAGTTGAATACCCCGTAATATGCCCATCGCTCAAATAATTCGAGGCTGTTGGCGGCCCAGAATGTTCGCGGGAATCGGTTCTTTCTTACAGGCATATTCGGATACAGGAATCTGAAAATAGCTTCAATTATAGTTATTTTTTTTCAATTGGAGCTTTTTCAATGGGGGGATGGCAGGAGTATCTAAGTCTTTTTCCGGTAATAAAAATAGCTGGTTTTATTTTTTACATCATCGAAGGTATAAAGCTCTTTATCCCGGTGGAATTCAAAGTAACTGAGCAGGGCGAAATCACCAGCACACATGGTGGTATGGAAGAACAGTACGGAGATATAGGTATAGGATGCATAGCCCGGTACCAGTATGAATCCGGCAAGGTTGAGAAGGGAAACGACCACGAAGGGAGAGATGGCCAGAAATATAAAACCTGGCCGGTTTGCCACAAAATCGTCCGCCACGGCATAAAATGCAAAGTGTTTAATTACGGCACCGACCCGTATCTTCCTGGCGCCCAGGATAAAATAGCCTATGGCATGGATCAGCTCATGTAGAGGGATGACAATGGTCAGCGAAATCACCAGGCCGTAGAGAAACTGTTTCAGAAGGGAAACGGTGTTCATATGGCTGACGATTATCCCGTAAATAAATGCAGACCACTGGAATATGAAAAAGACAATAATGATCCCCAGGTAGAATGCCATGCTTCGGGTGCGCTTGCGTATGTATTCGGTTGCGAACTCCACGATTTCATCATAATGAAGTTTGTCCAGCAGCACAAAACTCGGATCCGAACGGATATTTTCAACCAACTGCGGCATTTCCCAAAATTATCATTTTAAGATGGCTTAACAAGCCTGCCCAGGAAAATTATGCACCCTGTTTGCCGGTCCTGTATTAAATACAGGAAAGGATGATCGGCATGAAACCGCAGCGGTGATTCTTTAAGGGATGATTTCAGGCTGATAACCGCTCCGGTTGCAGCTGAAGCCTCTGTTCCCCTTTCACTGACCTCGATAAATGCCTTATGGATTACCTCGCTGACGAACAGGTTCTTTTCACCGTTCATTCCGGACAGGTCGGCATCCCGGCTGAAAGCAAGGCCCATGCCCATGGCTGACAGTTCTTCACGGAGGTTTAATTTCAGTTCGAGGCTGAACTTCGGTATTGACAGTTGGACTTCGGTTGATTCAAACTGGGATTCCATTTTGCGGAGACGGTCAAGGTCCAGTACCCTGCTGATCATTTCCCATCCCTCAACTGATTTGGGCAGGATGATTATCATGGAAAGCCGTTCATGCCGGTAAGGCAATTTGATGGATTGAACCTCATCATCCTCGTAATAGGGGAGGGTTTGGGTAAGGTGCATGAAGTCGGTCATGACGGTTTGACCGGAGCTTACACGGAAAATCGAAGCTGCGGTCCGTGCCTTGTCAAATTCCCACATCCACTCCCCCTTAAAATAAATCGCATTGGTCAGCACCATCCTGGTATTCGCATCCAGGACACCGGGACTTAAAAGTTCCCTGATCTTTTGCTTGGTGTTATCCTCTACCCAGCTGTTGATCCTGATACGATTTTTCTCCCTGCTGTCTTCATTGATAAAATCCATCTCGGTCAGGGGTGCATCGTACCAGTGTTGTATGTTTTCGATGTATTCGGGAAGGAAATTGAAACCTGCCTGTGCCCAGATGGCATTGGCCAGGTTAATCTCTGTGCCGGGCAGGGTATCGCCCGAAAGGATCCGGTCCTTGAGTTCCTTCACAGCAGGATCCAGTTTATTAGCGGGGGGAAAGTAGAGGACCTCTCTGATTTCTTCTGCCGTTTCCCCTTCTGCACCAGAATAAATCATGGCCAGTACAGTGCCTATGCTGTAAGGGGAAAAGACCAGGTTGTCCGATTTTGTATGGACCTGCCTGAAAAGGTCCAGGGCAAAATGATTGCTCGCTTCGGCAAGATTTTCTGAATGGAACCCGTTTACAGGTTTGGGCGGTCTTTCGGCGGATTTTTTGGGGGACTTACAGCCGTTCAGGGACAGAACCAGGGAGAGTCCCATGCAAAGAATAATTCGATTATATTTCATTTTTCAGGATTGTATGTATAATTAAAGGAATTTACGCTTCATCCTCCCGCAGGCAATTTACAAAAAAACTGTCCCAACCCGAATTGTCGATATTCTCCCGCAGTGATTCTCTTTTCCCATCGATAAAATTCAATTGTTGAACTTTAAATTGATAGATTTGTGGATCGTTTTCGCAGCATCATGAAAAAAGACATTCCCACAATGATGGAGATCGGTGACAAGGTCGTCAGCCTTGACCTGATCACCCATAAATTCGTCTGTGACCTGGGAAAATGCATGGGGGTCTGCTGTGTGGAGGGAGAATCAGGAGCGCCCCTTGAGCCCGGTGAATTGGAGATCCTGGAAAACGAATATCCACGCATCCTGCCCTATCTCAGGGAAGAGGGCCGCAGGGCCATCCAGGAGCAGGGCACCTGGGTGGTGGACGAGGACAGGGAAACCGTTACACCGCTGATCGGGGAGAAGGAGTGTGCATATGCGGTATTCGATGGGAAAATAGCCCGTTGCGGGATCGAAAAGGCTTACGAAGCCGGCGCCACCACTTTTCGAAAACCGATTTCCTGCCATATATATCCAATACGATTAAAAAAGTACAAAGGATTTACAGCCGTTAATTACGATCGCTGGCCCATCTGCGATCCGGCCAGAGCCTGCGGGGAAAAGAAGGATGTGCCTGTTTTCCGGTTCCTTCGCGAGGCCATTGAACGAAAATACGGAGCTGAGTTCTACAAGAAACTGGAACTTGTTTCACGTTCTGTGGGACAGGCACCCGATAATGAGATCAATTTCTGAAACATATGCTATAAACTAAAACCAGTACCATGGACCAGTTAAATCAATACATTGAACAAAACAAACAACGCTTCCTGGATGAACTTTTCGAACTGATCAGGATCCCATCCGTATCGGCCAAGCCTGAAAATAAATCGGACATGCTGAAAATGGCAGACAGGCTCAAGGATTCCCTGCTGGCTGCGGGAGCCGATGAAGCACGGATCATGGAAACATCCGGCCAGCCTGTAGTATTCGGTTCGAAAGTCACAGACCCGGCCCTCCCTACGGTGCTGGTGTACGGTCATTACGATGTTCAGCCTGCTGAACCGCTGGACCTGTGGAAATCCCCTCCCTTTGAGCCGGAAGTGCGTGAAGGGAAGATCTGGGCCCGTGGAGCCGACGACGATAAGGGCCAGCTGTTCATGCACCTCAAGGCCTTTGAATTCATGGCGAAAACAGGGCAGCTCCCATGCAATATCAAATTCATGATCGAGGGCGAAGAAGAAGTCGGATCGCTAAGCCTGAAGGAATTCTGCCGCAAGCATAAAAAAATGCTCCGATCGGATGTGATCCTGGTATCCGATACCACCATGATCGCTTCGGATATCCCTTCCGTAACGGTGGGACTCAGGGGATTGAGTTACATGGAGGTGGAGGTGACAGGTCCGAACAGGGACCTGCATTCCGGACTTTATGGCGGCGCCATCGTAAACCCGGTGAATGCCCTGTGTAAAATGATCGCCTCGCTTACCAATGAAAAGAACGAGGTTACCATCCAGGGTTTTTATGATGATGTGCTGGTGCTCAGCCAGGCGGAACGGGATGAAATGGCCAAGGAACCCTTTGATCTTGATGCGTATAAAAAAGAACTTGAGGTCGATGAGGTGGACGGCGAAAAAGGCTATACCACCCTGGAACGTACGGGCATCCGTCCGAGCCTGGATGTAAACGGGATATGGGGAGGCTACATCGAAGAAGGGGCAAAGACCATTCTTCCATCCAAAGCCTTTGCCAAAATCTCCATGAGGCTTGTGCCCCATCAGAAATCCGGGAAAATAGATAAACTTTTCGAAGCTCATTTCAAATCCATTGCTCCTCCCGGGGTTAGAGTGAAGGTGAAGAGCCTGCACGGGGGACAAGGTTATGTTTCCCCAACCGATACCCTTGCCTACCAGGCCGCAAGCAAAGCCATTGAGAAAACATTTGGCAAGAAACCCATTCCCACGAGAAGCGGGGGCAGTATCCCGATCATCTCTGACTTCGAGGAGATCCTGGAGGTAAAAAGCATCCTGATGGGATTCGGACTGGAATCGGACGCCATCCATAGTCCGAACGAGAATTATCCCCTGTATAATTTTTTCAAGGGAATCGAGACCATCCCCTGGTTCTTCCGGTATTATGCCGACATGAACAAATAGTCCTGATTATACCGGATTATTGGCATTGTATTTAATTAATGTTGTTCCCCGGAAGGGGTGTGGATAATTTTATATACTTTTTTCATAACATTTCCTTATTTCAAGGGGGGTGGATTTGTAAATAAATCTATCTTTGTCTGATCTTTAACAAATTAAAATCAGGACAACAATGGCTCACCTAAGGTTCCAGGCCCTCCAGGAAGTGCTCAGAAGGCACCCCCTCGAGGTTATTTACCCTTCCAGCAAGATTTCCGATTATTTTGGGATCAATGTATTTGACAAGCAGAAAATGCAAAAATACCTCTCTATGGAGGCATTCAGGAGTGTTCAGAAATCCATCGAAAAGGGCACACGTATTGACCGCAAGATGGCCGACGAGGTGGCGGCAGGGATGAAAGCCTGGGCGACGGAGAGAGGGGCGACCCATTACACCCACTGGTTCCATCCCTTAACCGATGCAACCGCCGAAAAGCATGATGCATTTATTGAATTGTCCGATGCCGATACCGTGATCGAAAATTTTTCGGGGTCAAAACTCGTGCAGCAGGAGCCCGATGCATCCAGCTTCCCAAGCGGGGGGATAAGGAACACCTTTGAGGCCCGGGGGTATACTGCCTGGGATCCTTCCTCGCCGGCCTTCATCGTTGGCAATACCCTCAGCATTCCCACCATTTTCGTATCCTATACCGGCGAAGCGCTGGATCATAAAACGCCTCTTCTGAAATCGATGGCTGCCATCGATAAGGCCGCAACAGAGGTCTGCCTGTATTTTGACCGCAGCGTGACCCGGGTGTATCCCACGTTAGGCACGGAGCAGGAATATTTTTTGATCGATGATTCGCTTTACCATGCCCGGCCGGACCTGGTCCTGACGGACCGGACCCTGATGGGACATGCCTCGGCCAAGGACCAGCAGCTGGAGGATCATTATTTCAGCTCCATCCCGCAGCGCGTTTCAGCCTTCATGAAGGATTTCGAGATCGAGGCATATAAACTCGGCATACCCATAAAAACCCGGCATAACGAAGTTGCTCCCAATCAATTTGAATGTGCTCCGATTTTTGAGGAAGCCAACCTGGCTGCCGATCATAACCTGCTCTTGATGGACCTTATGAAAACCATTGCCAGGAAACATAATTTCAGGGTTCTGTTCCATGAAAAACCTTTTGCAGGCATTAATGGCTCCGGAAAGCACTGTAACTGGTCGCTGATGACCGATAATGGCATCAACCTGCTTGCACCGGGGAAAACCCCACGTACGAACCTCCTGTTCCTCACCTTCCTGGTAAACACCATTAAGGCAGTCCATGAGCATGCGGATTTAATGAGGGCAACCATTTCTTCTGCAGGGAATGCTCATCGGCTGGGAGGGAACGAAGCACCCCCGGCCATCATGTCGGTATTCCTCGGTGCCAGGGTCTCCCAGATGCTGGATCTTATCGAAGAGGAGGTAACCGAACGGAAAATGACACCGGATGAAAAGACCGAGCTGAAACTGAACATAGGAAAGATACCCAGGATATTGCTTGACAATACCGATCGCAACCGTACATCTCCCTTTGCGTTTACCGGTAACCGCTTCGAATACAGGGCTGTTGGGTCATCCACCAACGCTGCGGCCCCGATCATAGCACTGAATTCTGCCGTGGCTGACCAGCTGGTGAAATTCAACACGGAGGTGAAGGCATTGATGAGAAAAAAGGTGAAAAAGGACGAAGCCATTTTCCAGGTGCTTCGCAAATACATCATTGAATCCAAATCAATCCGGTTTGAGGGGAACAACTACGGGGAGGAATGGCTGAAGGAAGCGGCCCGGAGAAAATTATCGAATATACAGGATGTACCTGAATCCATGGACGCCTATCTGTCGGAAAAGAGCATCGCCATGTTCGACAGGCAGGGAGTTCTTGACAAACGTGAACTGGAAGGAAGAACGGAGGTACGGCTCGAAATGTACACCAAGCGGATACAGATCGAAGCCAGGGTGCTTGGAGACCTGGCGATCAACCATATTCTTCCTATCGCCATCAAGTACCAGAGTGACCTGATTGAGAATGTCAAGGGACTGAAGGAGATCTTTGATGATGCAGAGTACCAGAAGCTTGCTGCCGGCCGCCTGGAGCGGATCAAGGAGATCTCAGAGCATATTACTGCCATCATGGCCAAGGTTAGGGATATGGTTGAGGAGCGAAAGAAGGCGAACCGGATTGAAAATACAAGGGAACGGGCCGGGGTTTACAGCAAAAAGGTATATCCCTACCTGGAGATTATACGTGACCACATCGACCGGCTCGAACTGATTGTCGACAATGAGGCCTGGCCCCTTCCGAAATACAGGGAACTCTTGTTTGTCCGATAGCCCGGGTTAACATATAATCTTCCGGTCATTTATCCGTTACATATGGTAGCCGATGGGTATATCATAAAATTCCACTAATTTTACTACGGACAACGACCTGATATGATGAAGTACCTAGCATACTTTTTAATAGCCGCAGGGATCCTGCTGATCCCCTTCCAGGGATATGCACAAAAGAAGAAGGACCAGACAGCAAAGGCGCGGGAAGCCTATGCTGCAGGCGAATATACCGTGGCCCTTGACCTTTTCAAAGATGCCTATAACAAGGTTAGCGACAAGGAGGTAAAGAAAGAACTGGTATTTCTGATTGCTGAGTGCTACCGGATCACCAACCAGCCGGATAAGGCGGGGCTTCGGTACAAGCAGGCCATCGAAAAGGAATATCCCAATCCCATCATCTACCTGCGTTATGCGGATGCCCTGCGCATGGATGAGGCATATGAGGACGCCATGGAACAGTACCGCAGGTACAAGGAACTTGTTCCGGACGATCCCAGGGGACAGGAAGGCATAAGCTCATGTGAACTTGCCAAGGAATGGATAGCGAATCCGACCAATTATGAGGTCGAGAACATGAAATATTTCAATTCAAGGCAAAGCGATTTCAGTCCCTGTTTCGCAACGGAAGACTATTCCAACGTATATTTCACGTCTTCCAGGGATGGCGCTTCCGGCAACGATATTCATGGAGGGACCGGTGAAAACTATGCCGATATTTTTCAATCCCGCATGGACCGGAAAGGCAAATGGAGCGTTCCGATCGCGCTTGAGGAGAACATCAACTCGGAATTTGAGGATGGCACACCCGTATTGAACGAAGATTACTCGACCATTTATTTCACCCGCTGCAAGGCGAACAAAAACGCCAATTACGGCTGCCAGATCTATACGGCCAACCGGACGGGGGAAACCTGGTCAGAGGCAGAGCCCCTGATGCTTGCCGACGACAGCATCGTGGTGGCGCATCCGGCCATTACTCCCGATGAACTCACCCTTTATTTTGTCTCCGATATGCCCGGAGGCGTGGGAGGGAAGGATCTCTGGAGGGTAACGCGTGAAAATACCGGGGGGGACTGGAGCAAACCTGAGAATATGGAAGCCCTCAATACAGTGGATGATGAAATGTTCCCCTTTGTTCACCATGACGGCAGCCTTTATTTTGCTTCGAACGGAAGGATCGGGATTGGGGGACTGGATATCTATAAAGCGAATGAACGGGAAGACGGGACCTGGATCATTGAGAACATGAAGTACCCGATTAATTCATCCGCGGATGATTTCGGGATTGTCTTTGAAAAAGACATGGAACGCGGTTATTTCTCATCCACCCGGAAAGGGAGGGGGAATGACGAGATCTATATGTTTGCCCTGCCGCCAATGAAATTCAATGTTATCGGAGAGGTGAGGGATGACAAGACCGATGAGTTGCTGGTCAATACAACGGTTAAGTCCATCGGGAGCGACGGGATCACCGTGGAGGCCACCACCGGAGAAGACGGAACCTTCCGCTTCATGCTGAAACCCAATACGGACTATGTCTTTGTTGCCTCCAGGGAGGGATACCTGAACGGCAAAGAACGGGAGACGACGAAAGGGCAGGAAAAAAGCACGGATTTCCGGACGACCATCTACCTGTCGGACATTCTTGAGACCATTGAACTTTCAAACAGCAATGTATTCTACGACTTCGCGAAATGGGACCTGCGGCCGGAAGCCATGGTTTCACTCGATAAGCTGATCGAGACGCTGAATGACAACCCGACCATTACCATTGAACTGATGGCCCATACCGACTCAAGAGATTCGGAAGAATACAACCTTGATCTGTCCCAGAAGCGTGCCCAGTCCGTCGTCAACTACCTTATCGAAAGAGGCATCGACCCGGCCAGGCTCAGCGCAAAAGGTTACGGGGAAAGCATGCCCAAAACAATAACCGTGCGGATCAACGAGAGTTATCCCTACTTCCCGGAAGGAACGGTGCTGAATGAAGCCTATATCCGCTCCCTTCCGGCCAGCCGACAGGAAGAGGCCCACCAGCTGAACCGCCGTACGGAGTTCCGGGTTCTTCGAACCGATTATAAGCCGGCAGGCTGAGGCCGATCGATTATGATATCAAAATCCAGGTAAAACCAGGTGGCGGACCAATCCAAATACGATCAGAGGGGGGTATCGCACTCCAAAACCGATGTCCACCGTGCGATTAAAAACCTGGACAGGGGACTGTTCCCTAACGCTTTCTGCAAGATCGTCCCCGATTACCTGGGGCATTCGGATGAACACTGCGTGGTCATGCATGCCGACGG
>CAZVLG010000296.1:0-3944 GCA_964627835.1 uncultured Bacteroides sp. | reverse complement strand
AATCAAAAGGGATATTAAACCGCCATTACATCGCGAAGTCATATAGCATCCTGCACGTTCGAGGGGATATTGGAAATGATGCCTGACATCACGAAGTTATGTAGCGTCATTTCCAATATCCCCTCGAACGTGCAGGATGCTATATGACTTCGCGATGTAATGGCGGTTTAATATCCCTTTTGATTCACTAATCTGATTCCCGGAACAGGTAAACGAACCCGGTATAGGGTTTGGAATTGCGGTAAACGGTTGCATCCCATCCCAGCGCATCGATCACGTAGTAATAAATCCCCGGTTCGGCATAATCCCTCCCCTTTCCGTGGATGGTTCCGTCCCATCCCTCCCATTCAAGCCGTCCCTCATTATGTTCATACTCATAGACCTTCCTGCCGTTGCGATTGTAAATGGTGATCCTGAAAGATCTCAGTGATTTTGCCCGGACAACAAAATAATCATTGACACCGTCGCCGTTGGGTGTGAAAACATTCGGCACATCCAGTTCGGATGGCAATACATGTATTTCAGGATTCGTAACCAGCGGAAAAGAGTCTACGCAACCTGCCTCGCTGTACGCATGCATACTGGGGTAGTAATAACCGGGGATATAATACATAAAGGTAACAGAATCGTTCACATCATAGGTTACCAGCTCCGACTCCTCTCCCGTCTTGGCACTGTCCACCAGCGTCCAGACAAATTCAATACCGTTCTCCGAGCTGTTATGGAAACGCACCTCCATCGGCGATTCTTCTTCGGGTTTGTCCGATTCCGTCCACACCCCTCCGTTTTCGGAATCCCTACGGTCCTCATACCACATGGTGAACCCCGCACTCACATGGACGCTCTCATAAAGCACATCATCGGAACGGGACAGGTTGAAACTATCCACGGCGGTCAGGAAAAAACGGGTATCCTTGGTTGGGGGCCTTGAATAGGGAGGCTGGTTGTAAATGGTCAGCTGCAGGAAAAGCCGGCCCCCGAAAATCTCGTATTCCGGGTCATCACAGGTCCATTCAAAAGACATTCCGTTGGGAAGGAACAGTGCCTCCCCGGTGGAAAGGTCATAGTAAGGCATGGTATCCGCAACAAGCGTTCCGCTCAGCCGGAGAAAATCACAGGTGTACCGGTAGGGCATCACCTTGCCGTCGGGACCCTTTTCCACCTCCACCAATGGATCGTTGGGAAACACCCAGGCTCGTAGCATGGTATCCAGATCAGCCGATGTAATGTGCACCCGGTAACACCCGCCGCCAAGATTGCTGACTGTGGAGCTTGCCACCCCGGTTTGCGTGAAAAAAGGAGGGGAGAAACTGTTGGAACCCGGATCATACAAGCTCCAGCTGAAATTAAATCCCGGGGTTCCGCCGGGGGCAGAGGCAACCAGGGTGCCGGCAACCACACTGCCCTGTTCCGGCGCATTAAAGACGAAAAACCGATCGATCCCCTGAAATACCGGATAAGACAATGTATCCGTGTAGTCTGCCGTTGGGGAAGAGATCTGGCTGTTCAATGGCAGCTTGCTGAATACCAGCAGTAAAAAAAAGAATGCGTATGGTATGTTTGAGGCAAGCGATCGCATTGAACCTGTTGATGGAATATTCCTTATTTAAACTTGAGCGGGCGAGACTTTAGTATAATCTGCATTAATAAAGTGGCAAAGATATATAATCTGGTAGAAGAAAAAATCATTAATTTTAGCAGCTTTTAACAGACCATGGGAAAAGATTTTTTAAGCGATCTCAACGAAGCACAACAGAATGCTGTTCTGGAATATGAGGGACCCAGCCTGGTCATTGCAGGTGCAGGTTCGGGAAAAACAAGGGTGCTGACCTACCGGATCGCATATCTGCTGAGCCAGAAAGTCCCTCCCCGGAATATCCTGGCCCTCACATTCACAAACAAGGCCGCAAGGGAAATGAAGGAACGCATCGGGAAACTCGTGGGACCCGATCCGGCCAGGGGATTGTGGATGGGTACCTTCCATTCGATCTTCGCCAGGATACTGCGCAGCGAAGGAAGCCTGCTGGGCTACCCCTCCCGGTTTACCATCTACGATAGTTCGGACTCAAAAAGCCTGGTCAAGAAGATCATCAAGGAAATGGACCTGAACGACCAGGTCTACAAAGCCGGAGAGATCCACGCTAGAATATCCTCCGCCAAAAACAACCTGATAACGCCGGCAGCATATTTCTCCAGTGCCCAGCTGATGGAGATGGACAAACGTACACGCAGGCCCCGCATTGCAGACATCTACAAGATGTATTCCCAGCGCTGCAAAAAGGCAGATGCCATGGATTTCGACGACCTTCTGCTGAACATGCATATCCTGCTGAGGGACTTCCCCGAGGTGCTGGAGAAATACCAGGAACAATTCCGGTATATCCTGGTGGATGAATACCAGGATACCAATTATGTGCAATACCTGATCACCAAGCAGTTATCAGATAAATACAAAAACATCTGCGTGGTCGGGGATGACGCCCAGAGCATTTACTCGTTCCGGGGGGCCCGGATCGAGAATATCCTTAATTTCAAACATGATTACCCTGGCTACAAGCTGTACAAGCTTGAACGAAACTACCGCTCAACCAGGAACATCGTGGATGCGGCGAACAGCATCATTGCCAACAATCGTGACCAGATCAGTAAAAAGATCTTTTCAAAAAAAGAAAAAGGCGAAAAAATCAGGCTCATGCAGGCAGCAACCGACAATGAAGAAGGCTTCCTGGTCGCCAATGCCATCCAGGATGCCATATTCGGCGAGCAGCTCAGGCACCGGGAAATGGCAATTCTTTACCGGACCAATGCACAATCCAGGATCTTTGAGGAATCGCTGCGCAGAATGAACATCCCCTACAAGGTCTATGGCAGCCTCTCTTTTTACCAGCGCAAGGAGATCAAGGATATACTGGCCTATTTCCGGCTGACCGTCAATCCCTATGATGAGGAAGCACTTCGCAGGATCATCAATTACCCCGCCCGGGGCATCGGACAGACCACGGTTGCCAAGCTTGAGCAGGAAGCTGCAGGAAGGGATGCCAGGATCTGGGACATCCTGCTGGATACCGCATCCTGCCAGCAGCTTTTCAACCAGGGAACGATCCGGAAACTGGATGCATTTGCCTCAATGATCAAAGACTACCAGTCCAGGCTGAACACCATGGAAGCTTTCGACCTGGCTTTTTCCATCGCCGAAAGTTCAGGGATACTGAAGGAGCTGCATTATGACAATTCCCCGGAAAACCTCAGCAAATACGAAAACCTCCAGGAACTCCTGAACGGGATCAAGGAATTCGTCGAGTCCCAGGAGGAACCGGAAAACACCACCCTGGATGCCTTCCTGCAAAGCGTTTCCCTGCTTACGGATGCCGATACGGAAAAGGAGGAGGACCGCGACAAGGTTGCCATAATGACCGCGCATTCTGCGAAGGGTCTGGAATTCAAGCATGTATATATAACGGGGCTGGAAGAAGACCTGTTCCCCTCCCGCATGTCCTCTTCCACGCGCGAAGAACTGGAGGAGGAACGGCGCCTGTTCTATGTTGCCCTCACGCGTGCCATGAAGCAGGTCACACTCAGCTATGCCAGTTCCCGGTATCGATGGGGAGTACCGGTCAACGCTGTCCCCAGCCGGTTTATCCGGGAAATCGATCCTGAATTCCTCGATCAGCCTGCCATAATGGATGCTGCCCGCCCACAGTCCGGTTTTCCCGGTGACAGGTCCCGCATGGTATGGGACCGGCAGGCAAACGGGGATGCATTCCCGGAGCCCGGAAGAAAGAAAAGCGAGGCAAAGGACAAAGTTGCCCCCTCTCCTCTGAAAGTGCAAGGGAAAACCAGGCTTGACCGCGCCCGGCCGGCAAGCCCGCCTCCTGATTTCACGCCGGACGACCCCTCAGAAATTCAGGCGGGAATGCTGGTGGAGCATCCGCGCTTTGGCAGTG
>CAZVLG010000295.1:0-2834 GCA_964627835.1 uncultured Bacteroides sp. | reverse complement strand
TGACAAGCTTATTTCACAATACGAAAACGAAGATCGCTGGAGCCGCATTATTGCCTATGCGGCCGGGATCGCCATATTCCTTTCCTGTCTGGGACTCATGGGGATCAGCGGATTACTGGTGGCACGGCGCTTCAAGGAGGTGGGCATCCGGAAGGCTCATGGGGCCAGTGTGGGACAGGTGGTGTTTCTTCTGAATATTGATATCCTGAAATGGGTGCTGGTATCCTTCATCCTGGCCTGTCCGGCAGGCTATTTTATCATGAAGCGCTGGCTGCAGGATTTTGCCTTCCGTACCGGCATCTCCTGGTGGATCTTTGCACTTGCGGGACTTGCGGCAATTATTATTTCAATGATCACCATCAGCCTGCAGATCTACCGGGAGGCCAGGCGCAACCCGGTCCATGCACTGAGATACGAATAGAATTAAGCAGGATAAGCCTGCCGGTCGCAGATTAGGGCCTGGTCCCGGCAGGTCTTTGATAAATTAAGGCTAACTTTGGGGGCGATGTAAAGATTTTCATGCGGAGATTCCTGCTTAATACCTGCCTGCTTTTTTTTGTGCCGGGGATTTCAGCCCAGCAACATTCCGCGGATTCCTGCATGAACCTGGATGCGGCGGAATTTTACCTCAGGATGCATGCTGCCGTGATGCCTGTGTTGATCGATACAAGGTCATGGGAGGAATTCAGGAAAGAACGGATAAAGGGAGCTGTTCTGGCCGAAAGCCGGGAGAGTTTATATTCCATCACTGATTCACTGGATTTCGATCAGCCGGTATTCCTGTATTGCGAGGATGATTACCGCAGCCCGGTGGCATGCCGGATACTCATCGAAAAAGGTTTCAGGAAGCTTTATAACCTGGAGGGGGGACTGATAGCCTGGCGGGCTTCCTCGTATGAGCTGGACCGGAAGAAACTGCCAAGAAACCCCAGGCGGCGCTAGCTTCCAGTATCAGCCCCCAACATCTTCGAATTCACAGGATTTCCGGGTTTTTATCAGGAACCCGGACAGTATCAGCGCCCAACATCTTCGAATTCGTAGAACTTCCGGGTTTTTATCAGGAGCCCGGGCAGTATCAGCGCCCAACATCTTCGAATTCATCGAATTTTCCGGGGACTTCTTCATCGCCGGGCCGGGTTTCCCCGGGTTCCTGCGCAGGTTTAGGTTCCTGTTTCTCCGACTTCTTTGAGCGACCGGGCAGGGAAAACAGGATGCCTGCAATGGCACCGGCCGCAAAGGTAAGGATCAGGATCAGCACCATGGAAGTGCGGACGCTCCAGAACCAGAGTTTCAACTCGATCTCAACGCTGTTCTGAAGGGCGAACACGGCCACAAGCACCATAAATACAAGCAGGAGTATCAGTTTTTTCTGCATGGTATAAAGATAAAAAACTTCTGCCTGCCGGGGAGCCGGCAGGCAGAAGGATTATAATCCAACGGCTTGGGTTTATTCGCCGGAAACCGGGTGATTCAACTGGAGGCCGGTTTCTTCATCGGGTACAGGTTCTCCGTTGCCGTTTTTCCTCAAATGCACCAGGTCGATCAACTTTTTCTGTGCCAGGGTGGTAAGCCGGTACATGACCGGGACAATCACAAGGGTCAGGAATGTCGAGAACGTGAGACCGAAGATCACCGTCCATGCCATGGGTCCCCAGAAAAGAACCTGCGGTCCCCCGAAATAAAAATTCGGCGAACCCAAAGCATCAGGCGGTGAACGTCCGCCGGCAAAAGGTAAAGGTCCGGTAGGTGAACGGCCATCCGGTTTGGACGGTCCTGGTGGGAAAATTCTGGCAGATTCCGTAATTTTGGCCTGATTCACGGACCATCAGGCCGGCCCTGCCTTGCTTTGAAAATGTACCGTCGGGTTGGACCTGCCCTGATGCTTCCAGGCAGCTGCGGGATGATCCCGGTTTGTTTTAAAAATGCCGCCAGGTGAATCGTAACGGCTATTGAAAACTTAAATTTGAAGAATATGAAAAGAGTGATTTTATTATTGTTGGCTGTATTTGCATCATCCATAACCCAGTCCATCAGGGCGGGCGATCCGGCAACACTGGATCCCTTTCATTCCATCGTTGTATCGAGTGAGATTGAGGCAGAACTTGTCCTCTCAAAACAGGAAGCCATTGAAACGGAGTTTAAAAATGCAAGCGTGGAAGACCTGATCGTGGAGGTCGTGAATTCCGTTCTTAAGATCAGGATGAGGACCGGCACATACAAGGACGCTATCCTGAAGGTCCGGGTCCATTACACGAAGGACCTGAAACACCTTGAGGCAGACGGGCGGGCACAGATCTGGTCGGAGGAAGATCTTTATTTCGAAGGGGACCTGGATGTACGGCTCTCCAACGGAGGGGAGATGCGTTTTACGCTGTATTGTGATTCCCTGAGTGCGGTGCTTTCACAGGGTTCCGTTATCTACCTGACCGGGAAGGCACGAGCCCTTGACCTGAAGGTTACCACCGGGGCTACTTTTTCCGGGTATGAATTCGAGACCAGGATTGCCAGGGCCGTGGCCAGCGGAGCCGGCAAAGCCAAAATCTCGGTGAGCGAGTACCTGGATGCAAAAGCATCTTTCAAAGGTTTTATCGGGTATGTAGGCGATCCGGAAAAAACGGATGAAAAAACCAGCCTGAAAGGGGAGATCCTGAAGACAGTGCTGGAATAATAAACCAAGCCGGCTTTCCATTCGAAGCCTCTGTCGGGAGAGCAGGCCGGGATATCCAACGATCTATCTGAAAAATCCGCTCTTCATCCGGTAGGAATCAAAGACGGCTTCCGCGAAGGCCATGTCTTCGGGTGTGGTGATCTTGATGTTCTCCGGGTTTCCCTCA
>CAZVLG010000294.1:0-2766 GCA_964627835.1 uncultured Bacteroides sp. | reverse complement strand
TCCAATCCATGGGGTATCGAAGCAGACCTGGCATGGCACCTGATGCGGGAGCGGACCTGGAAGCACTGTTACTGTTATCCGCGGACCGGATTCTCCCTCAATTATTTCAATTTCGATAATCCCGGCATTCTGGGTCATTCGATAGCGCTCTACCCCTATATAGAACCCTTTATCAGGCCCCAGAAGAAACTGAGTATTTCCTTCCGTTTCGGTATTGGTCCCGCATGGATCACCAAGATCTACGATGCCGAAACCAACCCGGACAATTTCTTTTTCAGCGACCACCTGAGTTTTGTCGCCATGCTTAACGCCGGGATCAACTACCGCATCGGCAGCCGGGTGAACACACGCCTGGCATTCAATTACAATCATATTTCGAACGGGGGATTGAAGGAACCCAATGTGGGTATGAATTTCCCAGGCCTGAACGCCGGTTTCGATTACAGCTTTATAGAGGTTCGATTCCCGCAGAGGGACAAGGATACCATGCGGATCCTGTACGAGGATAAATGCTGGTTCGATGCTTACCTGCTCGGCACAGCCAAGAATGCCGAGAAAGGAGAAGATCAGCGATACCCGGTGATCGGTGCCGGGATCTATTATAATTACCTGGTGGCCAGGATTATGGCCCTGAATGCAGGAACGGAGTGGATCTCCGATTTTTCGGTAAAAGAGAAGATACGGCGGGAATATATCAGCGATCCCTCCTCAGCGCCCGATCATAACAGGGCAGCCTTCCTGCTGGGACTGGACCTGCTGTTCGGCCGGTTCTCCTTTATATTTCAATGGGGTATCTATTATTATGAACCCTACCCGGCAAGGAACCGTGTTTATGAGCGCTATGGACTGAATTTCAGGTTCACTGAACACCTTTACCTGGGCGTTAACATTAAGTCACACGGCCATGTTGCCGACCTGATGGATGCACGCCTGGGGATCATTTTCTGACGACACTGCCTGCACTGGATGTCCGTGCATTGACAACATTGCCTTCACCCCTGTAATAGATGCTTCCGGCACTCGAGGAGTTTAGTTCAAATTCCTCCGTGCCGTAGACCCTTGCATCACCTGCGCTCGAACAGCTTACCTTGCATTTTCTGGCGATCAGCTCGTATGCGTGAAGGTCTCCGGCACTGCTGAGATCCGCCTCCAGCAGGTCCGTGGTACCTGATAACCTGGCATCGCCCGAACTGCTTACATCACAGTATACCGCATCTGCTTTCAGGTCCAGTTCCAGGTCTCCGGCGCTGCTGAGGTCGATTCTCAGTTTACCCGTCTGCAGGGTGTTCTCACCCTTCACATCCCCGGCACTGCTGACCCGGATCGAATTCAGTTCCTTGTAAACCAGGTATATTTTCTTGGACCTTGCACTGCGGATATTCTGATCCGTATAGATCCTGAGCGTGTTGTCAACAACCTCCGTCCTGATCACCTCGTGAAGGTTCTCATCGGCTTCAAGCAGCAGGGAGATTTCGGAGCCCTGTTTGATGAACACGTCGATTCCGGAGCTTACTTTTAAACCATCAAAATCATCGACGGTCCTTTCCTCGGAAACCACATTCCCGTTTCCATAAACTGTTTCGCGGACGTCTATAAAGCACGAAGTACCTGCGAAAATCAGGATGATGAATGTTACACTCCAAATAGTTTTCATTGGTTGATTATTTTTATTTAGGGTACGATCCGAAGAGACGGTTGAGAAAGCGGTGAAAGGCATGTGCGCCTTTTACCGGCTCTGCAAACATAAAAATGCATTTGCCGTGGATGAGATTGACATCCTGGCCCTTCAGCAGTTCGAGGGCCTCCGGGGTGTCCGAACGCTGCTGTATCCAGAAGTTCCGGATGCCCCTTTCAAGCGCCTGCCTTACACTTTCTGCCGTCTGATCCTTAGGAGTTACGATATAGATGCGGTCTACCCCTCCCGGCAGATCCTTTATGCTCCTGTAGCAGATACTTCCGTCAAGCTCTTCCACATTCGGATTCACAGGATATAATTTGTACCCGTTCTCCTTTAAATGCTCGTAAGCCTGCCGTCCGAATTTTTTAGGGTTTCTTGAAACACCTGCAACAGCCATTTCTTTGGGTTCAAGGAAGGATTGAATCGATGCCAGGGATGTCATGACTTCATACGTTTTTTAGTTCAGGTATCAAATTTCCGAAATAATCCGCTACCTCAAACCCAATATCGGTGAAAACATCTAAAATTCCGGTGAATACTACTGTCAAACCGGCAAAAAAAAAGCACCCGTCATATAACGGGTGCCGTGAAACTAATTACTAACCACTAAACCTAAAACAAATTATGAAATTATAAAACGATTAACCGTTAATCTTCAGCATCCAGTCTTCCAGTGCAATTGTTTTGTGATCAATCTCATCGATCCGCATCATCCAGCCCTGGACCTTAATTTCCGGTTCGCAATTCAGCTCAGGATCGTTGTTTGACCATTCGTCCCTGTCAAGCATCCAGGGTTTAACATCCAGCCTCGGTTCGATTGAATTTTCCTTTTCCATCGAAAAAGCCTCAGCGGATAACATCCAATCCTGAACAACCAATTCCTTTTGAGAATCCATTTCGTTTTCAATGTTCAGAAGCAGTCCTGTATAATGAACCGGATGAATTGCCTGAACCGATGTGGTAAGAAAGAATCCCAGTCCGATTGCGATTGCTGATATTATGGTATTTTTTTTCATTTCTATATGGTATTGTTATTTTATTTACAGATTTAGTTTGCTTATCACATATTACGTGCCAAAATTTGTAAA
>CAZVLG010000293.1:0-3615 GCA_964627835.1 uncultured Bacteroides sp. | reverse complement strand
GTACCTCGGCACCCAGTGCTGCCAGGGTTTCTATCAGGACGGCCGTCTGTACGGTCATGTGCAGGGAACCTGTAATACGGGCACCTTTAAAGGGTTTGCCTGCTGTGTACTTTTTACGAATTGCCATAAGACCGGGCATCTCCTTTTCAGCGATTTCTATCTCCTTCCTGCCGAACTCGGCAAGGCTGATGTCTTTTATTTTGTATGGAAGTATCTCCACGGCTTCTTCGGTTATCTTCATTGAATAAATTATTAACGGTTAACCCTTGCTTTCAGGGCTTACAAAGTTACAGTTTTAATGGGAATTTTATGCCCCGCTTCCCGGGAAAAGCTTACGGGTATTTTCCCGGTCAATCATCAATTGCTTCCGCAGCGCCTCAATATTCCCGAACTTACGCTCATCACGGAGCCTGGCTATGAACTGGACCTGGATCTTCTTGCTGTAGATATTTTCCTCGAAATCGAGCAGGTGGACTTCGATGGTCTTATGTTCAGGATCGTCATTTATGGTGGGCCTCCTGCCGATATTCAGCATGCCTTTGTAGGAAGCTCCCCTGAGCCGGGCAAGGACAGCGTAAACCCCGTCTGCAGGTATAAGCTTATAGGCTTCATCGCTTGTAATGTTTGCAGTCGGGAACCCGATGGATGAACCCAGCTTGCTGCCTCCGATAACCTCTCCGTTCAGGGTATAATTCCACCCCAGGAGCTGATTGGCCTGTTCAACCTCACCCTTTTGCAGGTGCTTCCGTATCATCGAGGAGCTTACCTCGCCTTCATCAAGTTCCAGCGCTGAGACCTTTTCGATGCCAAATCCATATTCTCCGGCACAGTCCTTCAGCTTGTTAAAGTCACCTTCCCTGTCCCGCCCGAACCGGTGGTTGTACCCTACCACAAGATGCCGGATCCCGATCTTCCCGACGAGATAATCCCGGATAAAATCACAGGAGGAAAGCCGGCTGAACTCCCGGGTGAACGGAAGCACGACCAGGTGTTGAAGTCCCTCATCCTCGAGTATCGCGATTTTTTCATCCATCGTATTCAGGAGCCTGAATCCATCATCCACCTGGTTGAGAATGGTCCTCGGATGAGGCCAGAGTGTGACAAGGGTGGACTCGCCCCTGAGCCTTCGGGCCGCCGCCCTGAGTTTTTCAAGGATAAACCTGTGTCCCCTGTGCACACCATCAAATATTCCGACCGTTACGACCGGGTTGTTTGCGGAAAAACCTTCTATGTCACTATGCAGGATCATGGCCTGTAGGGAGAATTGCAAAAATAGTAATAAATGTGAACCGGGAATAATGCAGAATGAAGGGAATTGGTTATATTACAAATCCAATACAGGTACCATGGATAAACCTGGCATTGCCATAAGCGATCCCTGGCTCGAACCTTTTGTGCCGGTGATCCAATCACGCATGGAACGGGCGGCAAGGAAGGAAAAGGAACTCTGCGAGGGATCCGGTTCCCTGAAGAACTTTGCATCCGGGCACCTGTATTTCGGCCTCCACCGCTCGAAAGATGGCTGGGTATTAAGGGAATGGGCGCCAAATGCAAGCAGGATATACCTGGTTGGCGAATTCAACAACTGGGAAGAACATCCTGAATGGGAATTAACATCCCTTCCCGCGGGCAACTGGGAAATTGAGATCCCTCAAAGAGCCATGAAGCACGGGGATCTGTACCGCCTGTCGGTTCACTGGCCGGGAGGCAGCGGTGACAGGATCCCGGCCTGGGCAAACCGGGTGATCCAGGATCCGGATACCCTGATCTTCAATGCACAGGTCTGGGCACCGGAACAGGCCTATCAATGGCAGCAAAGCTGGCAGGAAGCCAACACGGCACCCCCGCTTATTTATGAGGCACATATCGGCATGTCATCCGAGGAGGGAAAAGTCTCGGGTTACCGGGAATTCAGGGAAAATATATTACCCAGGATCGCAAGGGGAGGCTACAATGTTATCCAGCTTATGGCCATTCAGGAACATCCCTATTACGGATCTTTCGGTTACCATGTTTCCAGTTTCTTTGCAGCTTCTTCCCGTTTTGGCACACCGGAAGAACTGAAAGAGCTGATTGATGAGGCTCACGCCATGGACATTGCCGTGATCATGGACCTGGTCCATTCCCATGCCGTAAAGAACGAGGTGGAGGGCCTCGGCAGGTACGACGGCACTTCATACCAGTTTTTTCATGACGGACCCAGAAGGGAGCATGTTGCCTGGGATTCCCTCTGCTTCAATTACGGAAAGAACGAGTTGCTTCATTTCCTGCTTTCAAACTGCCGGTACTGGCTCGAAGAATACAGGTTCGACGGTTTCCGTTTTGACGGCATTACCAGCATGCTGTATTATGACCATGGACTCTCGCGTGATTTTACCAGTTACGAGATGTATTTTGACGGGCAGCAGGATGAAGATGCCATTACCTACCTGACCCTGGTCAATACCATGATAAAGGAAATCCATCCACATTCGCTCACCGTAGCCGAAGAAATGAGCGGGATGCCCGGCCTGGGGGCTGCGCGCGAAGACGGGGGCATGGGTTTTGACTTTCGGATGTCCATGGGAACACCGGACTACTGGATTAAAATTCTGAAGGAAAAACCGGATGAGCAGTGGAATGTAAGCGAGATCTATTATGAACTGACACGCAGGCGGGCGGACGAAAAGACCATATCCTATGCTGAATCCCATGACCAGGCCCTTGTTGGTGATAAAACGATCATTTTCAGGCTGATGGACAAGGAGATGTACTTCAGTATGAACAAGAGCATCCCTTCCCTTATCATAGATCGCGGCATGGCCCTGCATAAAATGATCAGGCTCATCACGCTGGCAACTGCAGGCGGTGGTTACCTGAACTTCATGGGCAATGAATTCGGGCATCCGGAATGGATCGATTTCCCCAGGGAGGGGAACAACTGGTCCTATCATTATGCCCGCCGGCAATGGTCCCTGGTAGACAATGAGGATCTTCGTTATGCATTTCTGAACCGTTTCGACCAGGAAATGGTCCGCCTGATCTGTACAGAGAGGACTCTTGAAAACGAATGGACCTACCTGCTTTTCGAAAATCCCGGCGACCAGGTACTGGCCTTCGGCCGGGGTGATCTGATCTTTATTTTCAATTTCAATCCCGGCGCATCCTTTTCCGACTACGGCATCAACCTGCAGGCCGGAAAATTCAGGATCGTGTTGAATTCAGACAGTCCGGAGTTCGGGGGACAGGGACTGGTTGATACCTCCATTACCTATTATACCCAGGCAGATAAGCAGGGAAGGCATTGGTTCAGGTTCTACATACCGGCCCGTTCTGCCCTTGTATTTAAGAGAATGCCCGTAATGCGGGTGCATGGGAAGACCCAATAATCGTCCTGCGCTTCATTCCGGCCGGGATAAATGCTGTCCGGCCGGGCTTGAGCAGGGGCTTCAGATCCGGGGGATACAGGCCCGGGCTCAGGCCCATTTTACCAGGGCAAAATCCTGCCTGTGAGGCAGATCTTCATGCCTTGCATAAATTCGGATGCCATATTCGAAAACCCCTGATCTGGCCGGCGTGATTTCGACCTGGTAGGTGGTATGTCCGTTCTGCTGGTTCACCAGCTCAAACTCCTTG
>CAZVLG010000292.1:0-2193 GCA_964627835.1 uncultured Bacteroides sp. | reverse complement strand
TGGGAAATACTCTGATCAATCTTTAATTCACGTACAAAAGAACATTCCATTGTGATATGCAGGTTTCCCTTATCTCTCTGTAATTTTACTACTTTAGCTGCTTCTTCAACGATTCCTGAAAACATAATCCTGGATTTTGTTCAACTGCAAAATTAACATTAAATATTTTGACCCGATACGATTTCAACAATTGAATTCCGCAAGCATCTTTCCGCAGGCCTTTGTACATCCTATTTCCCGAAATAATTCTTATCTTTGTCGCTTTCTGAAAAAGAGGCAATCATCTTGCGTAAATGAGCGCGAAATTTCCTGAATATAAACAACTTGATCTTCCTGCAATCAACAAGGAGATCGTTCAGTTCTGGAAGGACAAGGGGACTTTCGAACAAAGCCTGGAAATCCGGGAAAAGGACCCGGAATTTATTTTCTATGAGGGCCCCCCTTCTGCCAACGGGATGCCCGGGATACACCATGTGATCTCCAGAACGGTAAAGGATATATTCTGCCGCTATAAAACACAGAAAGGTTACCGGGTCGACCGCAAGGCAGGCTGGGACACCCATGGACTGCCCATTGAACTGGCCGTGGAAAAGACCCTGGGGATCACCAAGGAAGACATCGGGAAAAAGATCTCCGTGTCCGAGTACAACGAGACCTGCCGCAGGGAGGTTATGAGATATACCCGCGAATGGGAAGAACTGACCGACCGGATGGGCTTCTGGATCAACATGAACGATCCGTACATCACCTATGATAATAAGTACATCGAAACCCTTTGGTTCCTGCTGAAGAGGCTTTATGAAAAAGACCTGCTGTATAAGGGATACACCATACAGCCCTATTCCCCCGCAGCCGGATCGGGACTTTCAAGCCATGAACTGAACCAGCCGGGATGCTACCGGGATGTTAAGGATACAACCATCGTGGCCCTGTTCAAGCTGGTCCGGGACAGCCAATCCGAGTTTTTATTCAAGGAAACCGACACGGATGTTTACATCCTGGCCTGGACAACCACACCGTGGACCCTTCCCTCGAATACGGCGCTGGCCATGGGTCCCAAAATGGATTATGTTTCTGTTAAAACATTCAATCCATACAGCGGGGAGCCCATTACCGTAGTCCTGGCAAAAGCCCTTTTCAACACCTATTTCCCGGCCGGCAATGGAGACCTTGACTGGGATGCATATAAACACGGCGATAAATACATACCATACGATATACTGGGAACGCACAAGGGAAAGGAATTCGAAGGGATTTCCTACGAACAGCTCATTGACTGGGTCAGTCCCCGAAAACCCGCTTTTAAGGTCCTGCTGGGAGATTTTGTAACGACCGATGAAGGTACCGGGATTGTTCACATTGCCCCGACTTTCGGGGCAGATGACTACCGGATCGCCCAGCAATACGATATCCCGGCACTCATTGTGGTGGACAAGGAAGGAAATACCCAGCCCCTGGTTGATAAACGGGGCCGTTTTTACCGGATGGAAGACCTGGACGATGATTTTGTCAGGGAATTCGTGAATCTTGAGACTTATGGTGATTTCACGGGGAAGTATGTTAAGAACGAATACGATGAATCCATTCCGGAGGGTGCCGAAACAACGGATGTAAGCATTGCCGTTGCACTCAAACAGCAGAAAAAAGTCTTCCAGATCGCCAAATACACCCATAATTACCCTCATTGCTGGCGAACGGATAAGCCGGTATTGTATTATCCCATGTCGTCCTGGTTCATCCGGACCACAAAAGTGAAAGACCGTCTCCTGGAGTTGAACAATACCATCAACTGGAAACCGGCCGCAACCGGATCCGGAAGATTCGGGCAATGGCTGGAGAATTTGGTGGACTGGAACCTTTCCCGCTCGCGGTTCTGGGGGACCCCCCTTCCCATATGGATGAGCGAGGATAAACAGGAATCCAGATGCATCGGCTCGGTCGGGGAACTTAAGGAAGAGATCGATAAGGCAATGGCAGCCGGGATCATGAGCAGCAATCCCCTGGAAAAATTCGTGCCCGGGGATTACTCGGAGCAGAACTACGAGGGCTTTGACCTGCACCGTCCCTTTGTCGATGAGATTAAACTTGTCTCTGATTCCGGAAAGATCATGTTCCGTGAACCCGACCTGATCGACGTATGGTTCGATTCCGGTGCCATGCCCTATGCACAGTGGCATTACCCGTTTGAAAAAA
>CAZVLG010000291.1:0-10167 GCA_964627835.1 uncultured Bacteroides sp. | reverse complement strand
ATATCCTGATTATGTGCTTGATTTGATTAAAAAAGGCACCTGCCAAAATTTGTTCTTAAGAAAATTTTGAAGTGCCGTTTTAATCAATCAAGCAAAAAAGAGAAAAAAAAGAAGGGGCTGCCCCTTTTGAGACAGCCCCTTTTTTATGATTGTTTTACTATTTTTGTTCGAGACACTGTTCTTTCCAATTATCCTTAGTCGTATGGCAACCGGAAGCAGAAAGATCATATCATTTACATTGCAGTTGTTTCTCTGCCTGGCCTCTTCATCGCAGCTCCGGGCGGGAATCACGCAGGAAGCTGGACTGTACCCGGTATACAATTTCTCACCAAAAGAATACAATGCACTGGCCCAGAACTGGTCATGCCTGCAGGATCAGCGTGGGATCATGTATTTTGCAAACAACCAGGGGGTACTCGAATACGATGGCAGCAACTGGAGCCTCATCAAGGTCCGGGCCGGATCCTCGGTCAGGTCCCTGGTTATGGATAATTCCGGCAGGATATTCGTGGGTGCCGTCAATGAATTCGGATTCCTTGAACCGGATTCCATAGGGCAGATGACCTATTCTTCCCTGTCTGTCCAGCTCAATGAAACACAAAGTGAATTCAACGATGTATGGAAGATTCATTCCACGAACCGGGGGATTGTATTTCAATGTTACCACCATGTATTCATATTCCAGAACGATTCCATTCACACCATATACTCCGAGGAGGAGATCCATGAATCCTTTTATGCAGACAACATTCTCTACATAAAATTTTCCGAGTCCGGACTGGCACGCCTGATGGGAGACCGGTTTGTCCCAATAAACAGCACAGAGAAATTCAACGACATGGTGATCTTCGGCATGATTCCCATGCAGCCGGGTAAAATCCTGATCATCACCGAAAGCGATGGGCTTTTTTACCTTGACTATTCGCCAGGGAATTTCTCAACCGACCATGTAAAAAGAATTAGAACACCCGAAGACAAACTCCTGCAAAACATAGAAATCTACGGGGCCATCCGGATCGACGAAAAACGGATCTCCCTTGGAACCTGGGGCTATGGCGCCGTCATCATTGATACGGCTTTTAACCTGGTCGCCTTTCTGGACAAATCATCCGGGCTGCAGGATGATATCGTTCAGGGCCAATATGTGGATCAGACCGGAAATCTCTGGCTTGCCCTGAGCAATGGCATCAGCAGGGTTGAGATCAATACCCCTATGACTAAATTTACGGATAGCAAGGGACTGCCGGGGACCATTCAGGCCATTACCCGGTTTAACGACAGGATCTATGCGACTACGAATGTGGGACTCTTTTACCTCGACCAGGAACCTTATGCCCCCTCACTTTCCGATTTCTCCCAGCCTGTCTTCAGGGCCGTACCGGGAATCGAAATTGAGTGCTGGGATATGATCACTTTTTCCTACCGGGAAGAAAAGATCCTGCTGGTGCTCACAAATACGGATATCGTGGAGGTAACGAGCAATAACCAGACAAAAAGCCTGCTCGTTGAATATCCTTACGACCTGTACCAGTCCAAACTCGATTCGGCAAGGGTGTTTGTGGGACTGGAAAGCGGGCTGGCAAGCCTGTACAGGGAAAACGGACAGTGGACCCTGGAAGGTTACATTGAGGGCGTTCATGAGAACATTACCAACATCTCCGAGGACCATATAGGCAACCTGTGGATGGGCACCCCCGAGGATGTGGTTCTACGTATGCATATCCGAAATTTCAAGGATAACCGGATCGGCGAATTCACGATTTCGCGTTATGGAGAGGAGGAAGGCCTGCCTGAAGGACCCTTTATCATTTCCCAGTACAAAGGCCCACCGATCGTAGCAACCAACCGGGGCTTATTCAAATACAAACTCCATGAGGACCGGTTTGAGCCGGATTCTTCTTATGGCACAAGGTTCGCCGATGAGACTTATTACATCCACCGCGTTACGGAATTCACTGATCCCCAGATCTGGATGGTTACGTTTTCGGAAACGGCAGAATTAAAATACGGCGTCGGCTACCTGAACCAGATTTCATCAAGTGAATTTGAGTGGATAAGCGCCCCTTTTGCCCGGTTGTCCGAAGGGATCATTCACGCGATTTATCCGGACAAGGATGGGATCGTCTGGCTGGGCGGAGAGGAAGGCCTTTTCCGATTTGATTATAACACCGGGAAAAACTACGGCCAGGACTTTAAGGCATATATCCGTAAGATTGAATTGAGTGACGGTGGACTCATTTTCGGTGGGAGTTTTTTTAACCATGCCGGTATTGTTGGCATGTACCAGACCTCAAACCTTAAACCCGTACTTCCCTATTCGCAGAATTCCCTGGTATTCAACTATTCCGCACAACCGGGTGAAGACGAATCTTTCCTGAAATTCAGCTATATCCTGGAAGGAAACGACAAAGCCTGGAGCAACTGGACCACTGAGAATTACAGGCCGTATACAAACCTGCATGAAGGGAAGTACATATTCCGGGTCAAGGCAAGGAACATTTATGGCCATATCAGCGAAGAGGCAACCTACGAGTTTTCCATTCTTGCCCCCTGGTACCGGAAATGGTGGGCATACATTCTTTATGTCCTGCTGGCTGCTGTCCTGGTTTATACCATCGTTAAAGTTTACACCCGCCAGCTCCGCGAGATCATCCGCGAAAGAACCGCAGAAGTGGTTGCCCAGAAAGAGGTCATCGAGGAAAAAAATAAGGATATTATGGACAGCATCCAGTATGCGCAGAAGATCCAACGCGCACTACTGCCGCCGGAGGATGACCTGAGTAAACTCGATCTGGATGGCTTCATTTTGTTCCTTCCAAGGGACATAGTCAGCGGAGATTTTTACTGGCTTGCCAAGCAGGACGGAAAGGTCATTACGGTTGCAGCGGATTGTACCGGTCATGGTGTACCCGGAGCTTTTATGAGCATGCTTGGGGTCGCTTTCCTGAACAATATCGTCGGGGCACAGGGCATTGTCAGGGCATCTGATATCCTGAATGAACTGAGGGCAGAGGTCATAGCAGCACTCAAACAAAAAGGACAGGAAGGGGAACAAAAAGATGGAATGGACCTTGCCCTGCATGTTATCGATTACAACAAGATGAACATTGAATTTGCGGGAGCCAATAATCCGCTCATCCTCATACGGGACAATGAGATCATTCAGATCAAGGCAGACCGGATGCCGATCGGGATTCATGAGCGGGCCGGCGAACCTTTCAATAACCATGAAATGGAAGCACAGAAGGGTGATGTATTGTATACATTTTCAGATGGTTTCCAGGATCAGTTCGGTGGACCGGACAACAAGAAATTTATGATTAAGAAGTTAAAGGAGTTGTTTCTCGAAATACACCCTAAACCCATGGATGAGCAGAAAAAAATCCTGGAAAAGTCATTTTACGATTGGATTGTCCCATTCGACGCTGAGCAGGTTGACGATGTCATCGTAATTGGTATAAGGATCTAATCCTCGACAGGCCCGATCTATTCATGCGATAAAAAAGGTAGAGAAACCAAATCCATCAATCGGCGCAGGATTTTTTCATGACCCTTTTCAGGTTCTGGGAGGTGCCCCATTCCAGGGCCATCTTATAATCAGGACAGCAATCCTCCGGTGGTTTGCCAAGTTTCATCTTGATGTCCCCGCGCATAGCGTAAAAATCACCCTTTCTGTGATCGAGCTGTAAAGCCCGGTTAATATCGTCAGATGCTTTTTTGTAGTTCATCATTTTATACTCCGCTTTGGCATGCTCGTAGAAGTAGGCAGCATTGGATTCGTCGATCCCTATGGCAAGGCTCATGTATTCACGGGCCATGGCGGGCTGCTTCAGGAAATCATTCATCAGAATGCCCAGGTAATAATAGGTTTCCGGGTCATCGGGGTTCACGCTGAGTGCATAGTTGAGGTCTTTCTGCGCTCCCTCGAAATCGTCCAGATGCATTCGGCTGGCTCCTGAGTATTTATAAAAATCCGAGCTTCCGGGCACAAGCTCGATGCATTTGTCGAAGTCTGTACCTGCGGCCCTGTAATTCCCGTTCACAAAACGCGCATAGCCGCGGGCATAGTAATAGATGGCATTCTCAGGGGCAGCTTCAATGGCCTTATTCATGGCCTCGTCTGCCAGGTTGTCGGGAATCCTCGACAGTGCCATAAAATCAAGCTGCAATCCAATCTCAAAATCCGCCTGCATAGCCTCTTCGTTGCCAAGTCCATGGTTGGCAACACCCCTGAGTAAAAATCCCTGTGCAAATCCCCGCTTCAATTTCAGGACCTGCTCAAAGTCTTCTTTCGCACTGTTGTAATCTTCGAGCCCGATCCTGGCAATCCCCCTGTTCATGTAGGACCATACCAGTTTGGGATCGATTTCGAGGCTCCGGTCAAAACTGGCGATGGCATTCGTATATTTCTTAAAGCCGTTTAACAAGACCGTCCCCAGCACAAAATACCCGGGTGCGAATTCCGGGTGGTTTGCGACCAGTAATTCAGCCAGTTCCATGGCTTTTTGATCATTTGCATCCAGGTATTCCCAGGCATTGCAGAACATTTCGTGAGGGGATCCAGGGAATCCCTCCCTGATCTGTTCCGCATATTCGCCTGAGCCCGTTTCAAGGTACCATTTCAGCAACTGATCAGGATCATCTGTCCCCGGTGACGGATCTGCATATCCGTACAGGGAATGACCAAGAAACAAAAAGACGAGGATCGGGGTGTGGCGGATTTTCATGGGTTCGGAATTATTGGATATATCAAAATTATAAATAAAATAAGGGCGATCATACGAATTCCTGATTTTTAATCAGTACTCCATTGCTACGAGATAGCCGCTGTGTTTACGGATGTTCAGAACGGACCCGTCTTCAAAGATCAGGTATTGTCCCTTGATACCGGTCAATACTGCCTCAATGAATTTAGTTTTATCAAATCCAAGGCTCTTGACTTTTTCAGGATATCTCAGCACAGGGTAGTTGATCTCCGTTACCCGGTCATCCCGGACGATGTATTCAGACAATCCCTCATCCAATAATCCGGATGCCTTTTGTTTCTCCCTGACAATGTCGGTTTCCCGGTCTATCTTATCGGTAAGCATGTTCCTCCAATTCGTTTTATCGCTCATATGTTTTTTCAGGGCCACTTCGATAAGGCCGGCCAGGTAACGGTTCGGCGTCCTGGCCAGTCGGATGGCTTTCCAGGCTCCCTGGTCGATCCAACGGGTCGGGATCTGTGAGGAGCGTGTAACGCCCACTTTTAGTCCGCTGGAAAGGGCCAGGTATACATAATGGTCCTGCAGGCAATGCTCCTCAGACCATTTCATGTCTCTGGAAATCCCTTCGTGGGCCCGGCAGAGCTCCGGTCTCAATACGCACTCACTCGTTTCGGGGGCCGTGGTAAAGCATGGCCAACAGTATCCCTGGGCGAAGGATTTTTTAGTCACCCTTCCGCAGCGGATGCAATATATGGTATCCAGGTAATTAAAGGCAACCGGTTTCCCCACCAGGGCATTCATCTCAATAATGTCGGTTCCCAGTGTCAACACATACCTCGCTTCGGCTCCTTTTTCCGCCTGCTTCTCGCTCAGTTCAGCCTGCATTTTCAGTAAAATTCCCTGTTTCATAATTTATTTTACAGAAACCCGAAAAATATTTTGTTGCCCAATGACTTGTTTTACAACCACTTAAGGAATTCCTTAAGAAAATAATTCAATTTTTTAGTACTATGTATTGCATGGTACTATTTTTTTTATATATCTTTGCAATGGATAATTACTTGTTATGTATAGTATCCTGAAAATAGTAGTTAGTTTAAAGTTAACATTTATCCTGATCATCTTCAGTCTCGGGAGCACCTATGTACTGGATCGGGTTATTGATCTGAATCAGAAAACAGTGCCGGATCCGATGAGTTATTTTCAAAAGCCGGTGGGTTTTAAAGAAACACCTGTGCTTCAGGAACCGGAAACCGGAATTCCCGTTGAAGATGTCCGTGGAAGTGATGAGCGGGGTCCATCAAATTCCGGTCACACCGGATTATCAAATTCCGGTCACACCGGATTAAGGCCTTGCAGCCTGGGAGACCTGAAACTGTATATCGAACTATAAACAAGGTAGAAATACACAGCACATGAACGTAGAAAATGCAAAAGCACAGATGAGAAAGGGAATACTGGAATACTGCATTCTCTCCATCCTGTCAAAGAACGATGCTTATGCTTCTGATATAATCAGGGAGTTGAAGGAAGCCAAGCTGATTGTGGTCGAAGGGACCCTGTATCCGCTGCTGACAAGGCAGAAGAATGCGGGACTCCTGGGATACCGCTGGGAGGAATCCACCCAGGGGCCGCCAAGAAAATATTATACCATAACCGATATGGGAAAGAAATTCCTGGGAGAGATGGACCAATCCTGGAATGATTTGGTAGAAGCCGTCACCATGTTAAACCACAAGAAAAAAACTACAAAATAACCGTTATGAAAACGACCATTAAAATAAATTTGAGCGGGCAGATTTTTACCCTTGATGAGGATGCCTACCAGGTCCTGAAAGAATACCTGGATTCGATCAGCCAGCGGTTCAGGGATACGGAAGAGGGAAATGAGATCATCGGGGACATTGAATCGCGCATTGCCGAACTCTTCCAGGAACGGATCAGTGATAAAAAGCAGGTCATCACCATCGAGGATGTCCGGGATATTGTCAATATCATGGGACAGCCGGAAGACATCCTGGATGAGGAGGAAGCAGCCGGAACGGGTGGTAAAAAAAGCTATAAGAACGGAAAAAAGACGAGGAAGCTTTACCGGGATCCCGATAATACTGCCATTGGAGGCGTTTGTTCCGGTCTCTCGGCATATTTCGGGATAGAAATCTGGTTAATGCGACTGTTGTGGGTTATTTTCTTCCTGGCTACCGGAGGAGGCGTGATCCTGATCCTCTACATCGTACTCTGGATCGCCGTGCCAAAAGCCACCACAGCTGCTGAAAAACTGGAAATGCGCGGAGAAAAGGTTACGGTGTCAAATATCGAAAAAACAATACGGGAAGAGTATGAAACCGTAAAGGAAAACGTTAAGGAGGGCTATGAGAAAGTCAGGGATTCGAACGAGATGAAGAAGACAAAAAATGTACTCGACGAGATCTTTCATGTAATCGGACAATTCATTTTGATACTCTTCAAGATCATCCTTTTCATTGTGGGATTTGCGCTGATCATCGGGGGATTGGTAGCCCTGAGCGCTCTGTCGATCGGGTTTTTCTTCAGCAGCAGTATTTTCCCGATGCGATTCTTCGGTTCTGATATACACTCCTTCGCCGAAATATTCGGTGTTTTCGGGGATCCTACGAACCTTACCCTCATCTCCATCGCTCTTTTCTTCACCATTGTCATTCCAATCATTGCCCTGATCTATGGCGGGATAAAAATGCTTTTCCGCTTTAAGGCCAACGATAAGATGATCGGACTGACCGCATTGGTCCTCTGGATCCTGAGCCTTGTCTTCCTGATCTCAATGGCTGCTTTCGAAGGCTTGCATTTTACCGATTCCGGAAGGACAAGTACCACGTATGAACTCGATGCATTTCCTTCAGACACCCTGGTGGTACGGATTAATCCCGATCCGGGCATTCAAGGATTCTCGGATGATTGGTACACCAATTATGACGACGACTGGCATATTCTTTCAACGGATGACAGGGTCTACGGCAAGGTCGATCTGAACATCCTGCCTGGCAGCGGCGGGGACTGGGAACTGGCCGTGCGAAAAAACTCCCAGGGCCGGACTGATGCGGAAGCAACATTGAATGCGTCGAGAATTAATTACAGATGGCAACAGGAATCCTCGACCCTTATCCTTGATCCCTACTTCATTGTTTTAAAATCAAATAAATGGAGGGCACCGGGTACCACTGTTTCCGTGATGGTGCCGGAAGGAAAATATATCCGCCTGGATAAGAACACACGGTACTTCCTAGGCAGGGTCAAATCGGAAGAAGAACTCTGGAAACATGAGATCGCCGGGGATGTCTGGAAAATGACCGGTGAAGGCCTTGTGGTGGTAGACTGATAAAGTAACCCGGGCATTAATTCCCCCTGGCTTACCCGGTAAATGAATAAGGTTTTGGAGTGCATATCTTAAACCATGTTCCGGCTAAAAGGTCAGACAGTACTTCAGGCTGATATCCCCCTGATAATACCCGATTGTAATTTCCGATCCCCGGTTTAATTCCTTTAAAAAACGCTTATTATTGCTTCCCCTGATCAGCACCCAAATAACGTCGAAAGCCCAGACCGCTGCTCCCATGGAGATAAACAATTCCTTGTCCCCCTTAAACCACCAGTATTGTATATCCCCTTCCTGATAAACAATCTTGAATCGATCGTCGCCGGTCCTTCGCCAGAAATCCGCCCTGAGTACCTGGATGTATTCGCCTTCCGCACGGTATAGTTGATTGCCGGCATAAATGCCAAGCCCGATCAAGCCTAAAGAAGTTGCGGTCCTGAGATAGGGTTTAAATCGCATCATTCGCTGGTCTGCAACGAAATAATCACCCAGTCCCGGCAGGATCAGGGAAAAAAGGGCATTTCCAGGTCCACCTGCCCTGTTGAACTCTTTACTGATCCCGTCAACGAATATTACGGGAGTGATCTTTGATCCTGAGAATTGATAATCCCCCGATATTTCCCACTCGATGGATTTACCGGTGCCGCTGTAAATATTGGGTCCTACATCACCGGTCAATTTCGTCGGAGTTATCAGGTTATACTCCTTATCAAGGAATTTCAACTGAATGGAATGTGCGGATCCTAGCTCCGGGGATTTAAGTTCATAGTGAATAAGGGCCTTGTTCTGCTGAATCCCGATTTCCATGTTTTTCACCCTGGCAATCCTTTGAGCAAAAAGAACAGTTGATGCAAACATGATCAATCCAACCAGGAGCATTTTTCGAAAATTGTACATCATGTTTATCTATGAATTCAGATTATTATAAAAGGTAAAAACCTTGATCAATTCTTTCTCATCGTTAATATTGATCCTTTCATCCTTAATGTACCTCTCGACTTCAAAATATTTATCGGCAAATATCATTTTGAGGTATTTTTTGTTCTTCTTCAACTGCTTAACCTCCATCCCATCCGCCTGCTGGAAATACAACTGCCTGATCTTTACAAATGAATCCGATTCGCTGCCGGCCCAGTTATGGGTAACCGGACCGCTCTGGCTCCTGATCTTTACATCATGCCTAACCAGCAATTTGCAGCTGCCATCGTTTAATACTTCAAAATAAGAGGAACCAAGATAATCATTGCCAAATTCCCTGTCAATATAAAATCCGTAAATAAACTTCTTATTGCTGAGAGAGATGTTCTGGACATCAAGCGGAGATTTAATGGCAAAGGTGTCCTTGCCATAAATCATCTCAAACTCCTGGGCATACAGATTGTACCTGAACAATCCATTAATCTGGTTGGTCTCAGTCAATCCTGATTCGTATTCATCGCGCAGTTCGATCAGGTAAGCCAGGAGTTTTTCCTCAAAATCTTCAAGCATCCCGGGCAGGTCTTCGAAATCGTTTTCATTTAATTCAATCGCAGAAAAAATCCGCTTGTTATAATGTTTGTTCCCGGCTCTTAACAATTTCAGTGCAATGGTCCGGTATTCCGGATCGGAAATTTGTTCGATCAGTTCATTGCACTTCCGGATCATTTCGATGTTCTGGTTTGGCAGGGTATCTGCAGCCTCTTTAACGGCGGCTTCACTGAATAATGCCCTTTTCAATTCAAGCGTTCCAAACATCCAGTTATCTGTCAGATACGGTGATCCCGAAACACTGTATTCCGGTGCCGCACCGGACAGGGTAAAAACCCCCTGATAAGAGCCTGAAACGTTTACATTTCTTACCTGTCCCCTGAGGCCCGTTACAAAAACAGCAAGAATGATTACAAAAATGCCGGCCCTTTTCATGCTTTGAATTTAGCAATTATTGGACAAAAATAATATATTCTGTTTTTGTTTCCTTGTTGGTAGTTAAGTGTTTAGGCCGTGCGGATCCGGATCTCCCGGTTTGGTTTGAATCACGGTGAAATTTTCCAAAATAAAACAGCCTAAACGCTTGATTAAATTGCATTTAGGCTGTTGTTTCCGTTGACCCACTAGGGCTCGAACCTAGAC
>CAZVLG010000290.1:0-4407 GCA_964627835.1 uncultured Bacteroides sp. | reverse complement strand
TTTCAAGCGATAAAACGTGAACTCCATGGCCTTACTTACCCCTTGTATCCCACGGGCATGATGAGAAGCGGCTCGTGTGCCTCCTTGATCCCCATAACCCGGATGACCTTGTACGCCTTTACGATGCCTGTCACAATGGTGCCGACCTGGCCGTGGGGTCAAGGTACATTACAGGAGTCAATGTGGTAAACTGGCCCATGAACCGGATCCTTATCTCCTATTTTGCCTCCCGTTACGTGCGTTTCATAACCCGGTTGAAGATCAAGGATTCAACGGCAGGGTTTGTCTGCTATCGGAGGAACGTGCTGAACACCATCCAGCTGGACCAGATCCGGTTCAAGGGTTATGCCTTTCAGATCGAAATGAAATTCAACGCATGGAAACACGGGTTCAACATCGTGGAAGTTCCCATAATTTTCACCGACAGGCGTGAAGGAAAATCAAAAATGTCAGGCAAGATCGTCTATGAGGCGGTCTGGGGAGTGATTACCATGAAAATTGGCTCCTGGTTCAAAAAGTACAAAAAAGCAGCCTGAAAACTCATGTATGAAGGATTGATCAAAAATGCCAGGATTGTAAATGAAGGCCGGATTTTTGACGGGAACATCTTACTTCATGGGGGAAAAATTCATTCCATCCTTTCCCCTGCCGATCCATTGCCTGATGAAGTGCGGCACATAGTCGACGCGAAGGGGCGGACAGTCCTCCCGGGAATTATTGATGACCAGGTGCATTTCCGGGAGCCCGGGCTTACCCATAAAGCGGATATCCATTCAGAATCAAGGGCAGCCGTAGCCGGGGGTATAACCTCATTTATGGAAATGCCCAACACCATCCCCCAGACTACCAGCCTGGAAGAACTTGAAAGAAAATACGAGATCGCCGGGCAGAAATCCATTGCGAATTACGGATTCTATCTGGGAGCGACGAATGACAACATAAGGGAGATCCGGAAGCTGGATCCCGGACAATCCCCGGGTGTCAAGATTTTTATGGGAGCTTCAACCGGCAACATGCTGGTCGATGATGAAAAAACCCTGGAGGCTATTTTCGCAGATTCTCCCGTGCTCGTGGCCACGCATTGTGAGGATGAAACGATCATCCGTTCCCAATCCGAGATTTACCGCAGCAAATACGGCGAGAACGTTCCGATCTCATGCCATCCTGAGATACGCAGCGAGGAGGCCTGTTTCCGGTCGACAGAAAAAGCGGTCAAACTGGCCCTTAAGCACAGGGCGCGGCTGCATGTACTGCATATATCAACGCAGAGGGAGCTGCAATTGTTCAATAATACCATCCCGCTTGACCAGAAACAGGTCACTTCCGAGGTATGTGTTCACCACCTCTGGTTTGAAGAAGGGGACTATGAAAAACAGGGCACACGCATCAAATGGAATCCGGCTGTGAAAACGGCCCGGGATCGCGATGGACTCCGGACCGGCCTGCTGGAAAATTACCTCGATGTCATTGCCACCGATCATGCCCCTCATACCCTCGAAGAAAAGGACCGGCCATATTTCTCTGCCCCGAGCGGCGGACCCCTGGTGCAACATTCCCTTGTAGCCATGATGGAACTCAACAAACAGGGTTTCCTGGATCTGCCCACCCTGGTTGAAAAAATGTGCCATGCCCCGGCGAAGATTTTCGGTCTGAGGGACCGGGGATTTATCCGCGAGGGATATTACGCCGACCTGGTGATCCTTGAGGAAAGGGAATGGGAGGTCCGCAAAGAGAACCTGTTGTATAAATGTGGCTGGTCGCCGTTTGAGGGACAGACATTCCGGACCAGGGTGGCCTGTACCCTGGTAAACGGCCAGATCGTATACGAATGGGATGAAGCAAATCAGGCACACAGGTTCGGAGAGGGGACCACGGGAATGAGGCTTCAGTATAACCGATAAAGATAAATCAGCATGAAAAGATCAATCCTCCGGTGCATCCTTATCCTTTCCGGGATCATCCTGATTTCCTGCACCGGCAAAGAACGGAAATCGCCGGCTGCAGAAGAGCCCTCAGATCAAATCGCCATCAGTACAGACCAGTCCGGGGTGATCAAGGTAGCCGAACATATTGTCTACGATGTGGAGATTATAAATCCACACCCTGATGACCAGTGGATGAACGAGTGCCTTGAGGGACTTGAACGTGAGGTCCTGATCAATTTTGTTTTCGAAGGCATCTACAGCGGGCAGTTCTCGGCTTATGATATTTTCGAGGGAACCCCCATTTCTGCACGTAAAATCAAAAAAATGGAGGAAAATAATGAATTCAGCCGTGACCGGATCGGTAAATTCCAGTTCGTGGAAGAATGGATCCTGGACACCATCCACCTGAGATACTTCAAGGAGGTTACAGAGATCCGAATGGGACTGCAGACCTTCAACCAGGAGGGTGAAGTCACCAGCTATGCCCCTTTGTTCCGCGTGGTACTGTGATCGTATATGGATAAAGTCCCCTGCCCATTAATATTCGCAATTATATGTAGGTGTCGTTAACAAAGGAGTCTCTCTTTTGTGGTTACCGCCACAAAAGGCAACGACGTGTTAATGACACCGGAATAACGTGAATATTAATGGGCGGGGATCAGCCCTTGTCTCTTACGATCAATTGGATATTCTGCTTGTAGGTTTGCTCCAGGATCAGTTCCTTGTTGATCATTACCCGGTCAATGGTGGACTGGTCAAAATACCGGATGGTAATCAGTTCCAGTCCCGTTTCATAAGCCACCTTGAAATCCTTTTCCAGGTCATCGATCAGGTTCCTGACCTTCCGTTTGTTATTGGTAATGCATATCTGGAAACTGATGGCGGAATTCTGCATCAGGTTGATCTTCATCCCATGCTTGTAAACGTATCCGAAGATGGTTTCCAGGTTGTCCTCCGCAATAAAGGAAAAATCCCTGGGTGAGATCCGGATAAGCACCTGTTCCATATTGAAAATGAAGGATGGGATTAACTTGTCATACTCAAGGTTCCCCACCAGGGTCCCCTCTTCATCCGGATGGATGAAAGACTTGATGTACAGATTGATGTTTTTGTTCTGCAGGGGCTTAATGGTTTTGGGGTGGATCACGCTGGCCCCGTAATATGCCAGCTCAATCGCATCCTGGTAGGAAATTTTTTCAAGTTTAACGGTATGGTCAAACCACTTCGGATCCGCATTCAGCACACCCGGAACATCTTTCCAGATAGTCACATGATCGGCCTGCAGGATATGGGCAAGGATGGCGGCTGTAAAATCAGACCCTTCCCTGCCAAGAGTGGTGGTATCATCGATTGTGGAGGCCACGAATCCCTGGGTTACGTATATGCGTGTATCCTTGAAGTGAAAATTCTTCCGGGTAAGCTGGGTGGACAGGGGCCAGTCAATCCTGGCTTCCCGGAAAGCGTTGTTGCTTTTGAGGGAATGCCGGATGTCCATCCATTTATTATTAATACCGGATTCATTCAGGAAGGCTGAGATGATTTTTGTCGAGATCATTTCGCCGAAGGGGACGATCTGGTCGTAATCATGATCATAATTCGGAGTGGGGGATCCAGCCAGCCTTTCCTGCAATTCATTGAACAGCGCCTCAAATTCCTCATGAAAGAGATGGGACTGGTCCGGAAACAGCTCATTCACAATCTGCCTGTGATAGTCCTTTCGTTCTTCAACGGCCTGTTTTAATTCCTTTTTACGTTTATTGAAATAATGGTCGGTGATAACCTCCATGGCATTCGTGGTCTTTCCCATGGCCGAAACAACAATGGCAATTTTTTCATCCGGGTACCTGTTCAGGATACTCCCGACATTCTTAACGGCATCTGCACTTTTAACCGAAGCACCTCCGAACTTAAAGACGATCATATATTATTATTTGTTTGTTTGTATTGAACCTGCAAATTTACCAAACTATTATAACCTAAAAAAAGTAGTACTTTTATTTCGTTATATCCAGCAATCCAAACGTACATGACCAAGAAGTTCCGTGCCGAGACACTGGGTGAATTCATCGTGGCACAGCAAAATGCATTCCAATACGCCACCGGCGACCTGACCCGCCTGCTTACCCACATCGGGATTGCTTCCAAGATCGTCAACAGGGAGGTGAATATGGCTGGACTGGTGGATATTCTGGGAGAAACCGGGCAGGAGAACATCCAGGGGGAAATGGTAAAAAAGCTGGATGCCTTTGCCAATGAACAATTCAAATCCATACTGGGCTCCAGCATCGAGGTGTGTGGACTGGCCACTGAAGAAGAGAAGGACATGGTATCCTTTGAAAGTGATCTGTCAAGGGAGGGCAAATACATCGTTTGTATGGACCCGCTTGACGGCTCGTCCAACATTGACGTAAACGTATCCATCGGAACTATTTTCTGCATCTATCGCAGGATCAGTGAGGTGGGAACTCCTTCGCTGGAGGAA
>CAZVLG010000289.1:0-3644 GCA_964627835.1 uncultured Bacteroides sp. | reverse complement strand
AAGTGGTAGGAGTGCAGACCATCCTCCTGGTTGAGGATTCCATAAGGTATATTTCCAGCTACCTGCCCGTGCTCTATAAGGTGATACTTATCCAGAGCCGGGAATTTGCAGTTGAAGCCCTGAATGAGCACCAGAGAATGCTGAGGATGCGAGGCAGGCCGAAAGTACTGCTGGCAACCACCTTTGATGATGCGGTAGAAATCTTCCAGAAATATAAATACAATATGCTGGGCATCATCTCGGATGTGAATTTCAAGAGAAATACTGCATCCGAAGAAAAAGGGCAGATGGGGATCGAATTCTCCAAGCTGGTCCGCTCGGAGGACGAATTCATGCCCTTCCTGCTGCAATCATCCGATCAGACCATGTCAAGCATTGCCAGGGAACTTGGGATCGGGTTCATGCATAAGTATTCCAAGAACCTTTCAAATGAACTTACCAGTTATATTATTGAAAATTTTGCCTTCGGGTATTTTATATTCAGGAATCCGGAAACCCGGGAGGAGATCGGACGGGCTGATGATCTCCAGGCACTTCAGAATGAGATCCTGAAGATCCCTGAACCGGTACTTGAATTTCACAGCGGGCGTAATGACTTTTCCAAGTGGTTGAATGCCAGGGCTATATTTCCAGTCGCCCAGATGTTTAAATTCCTTAGAAGGGAAGATTTCCAGTCCCTCGACGATATGCGCAGGTATATTTTTGAGTCCATTTCGAATTTCAGGCTGAGCAAGGGCAGGGGCATCATCGCAAAATTTGACAAGGTCAAATTTGATGAATATCTCCTGTTCACCAGGATTGGCGACGAGTCCATCGGCGGGAAGGCCAGGGGACTTGCATTCATTAATTCCGTCATCGAGAAGCATCATATTTTCAACAAATATCCGGAGGTCGTGATCACCATCCCGCGCACGGTTGTTCTCAGTACGGATATCTTCGATGAATTTATGGAACGCAACAAGCTGTATAAAGTGGCTCTGAAGGACCTGCCCGACGAGAAGATCCTGGACCATTTCCTGGAAGCCGAATTGCCCGAATGGGTGATGCGCGATCTTGAGGCATTCGTGCAGGTACTTGAAAATCCGATCGCCGTCCGCAGCTCCAGCAAACTCGAGGATTCCCACTACCAGCCTTTTGCCGGAATATATTCAACCTATATGGTACCATGTGACCAGGAGGACAGGCTGCATATGGTCTCCCTGCTTTCCCTGGCCATAAAAAGCGTGTATGCATCGGTCTTTTATAAAGGAAGCAAGGCCTATATGGCCGCAACCTCGAATGTGATCGATGAGGAAAAGATGGGCATTATTCTCCAGGAAGTTTGCGGCACAGCCTATGGCGGAAGGTTTTATCCGACTCTCTCCGGTGTGGCCCGTTCCATTAATTTTTATCCCATCCAGCCCGAAAAGGCCGAAGACGGGATTGCCATGATTGCCTACGGGCTTGGCAAATATCTTATGGACGGAGGCTGCGGCCTGCGGTTTTCACCCAAATATCCCAAAAAGATCATCCAGCTTTCTTCGCCTGAACTGGTGCTGAAGGATACACAGAAGGAGTTCTTTGCCGTGAACCTCGACCCATCGAGTTTTGTGCCTTCCGTCGATGACGGGGCGAACCTTCTGAGACTCCGTTTCAAGGAGGCGGAAAAGGATACGTCGTTCAAGTATGCAGCCTCGACCTATGATTTCGAGAATGAAATGATCAGGGACGGCACTTATGGGAACGGAAAGCGGGTGATCACTTTTGCCCCGGTCCTGAATTACGGAAAAATCCCGCTGGCGGAGATCATATCCGACCTGCTCCATATCTGCCAGAAGGAAATGAACAATCCCATTGAAATGGAGTTTGCCCTAAACCTGGATACTCCTCCAGGGGAGCCTGCCATTTTCAATTTCCTCCAGATACGCCCGATTGTCCTGAATGACCAGCTCATAACTTTCAACCTGGACAATGTGGCTGTGGAAGAAACCATTGTATATTCCAAGTCTGCCCTGGGGAATGGATCCTTCCAGGACCTGCATGATATCGTGTATGTCAAGCCCTCCGCATTTAATGCCTCCCTGTCCGAGAAAATTGCCGGATTGATTGAGGAGATCAACGACAGGTTCATCCAGGATGGAAGGAACTATATCCTCATTGGTCCGGGCCGTTGGGGCTCCAGCGACCCATGGCTTGGGATCCCGACAAAATGGGCCCAGTTGTCCGCGGCCAGGGTAATCATTGAGGCCGGCCTTGAGAAATACCGGATCGATCCCAGCCAGGGAACCCATTTTTTCCAGAATATAACCTCGTTCAGGATCGGCTATTTTACCATCAATCCCTATATCAAGGACGGGTTTTTTGACCTTGAGTTTCTGGACGGGCAACCGGCAATCATGGAGAACGAATTCATCAGGCAGGTATATTTCAAGGATCCCCTCAGGGTGGAGGTGGATGGTAAATCAAACAAGGGAGTGATCTATAAACCATTAATTATCAATGAGGAACCTGATAAAAATCAATGATTTAAATCATATGGTTTTTTTTGACAGGGAATCTTTATAAGAGTATTTTTAAAGAAACTAAAACTACCAGATATGAACGTCGATCTTAAAATGGTTGACCTGGAAAAAAGGCATCCGGGTGAACACGAATACCTCCAGGCCGTGAGGGAGGTCCTGGAGTCCATTGAAGAAGTGTATAATGCAAATCCTCAATTCGAGGCTGCCGGTATCATTGACAGGCTTGTTGAGCCTGACCGGGTTCTTGTTTTCAAGGTACCCTGGGCAGACGACCAGGGGATGATTCATGTGAACCTTGGGTACCGAATACAGTTCAACAATGCCATTGGACCCTATAAAGGGGGACTGAGGTTTCACCCGAGCGTAAATCTGAGTATCTTAAAGTTCCTGGGCTTTGAACAAATCTTTAAAAACAGCCTGACCACCCTGCCCATGGGAGGTGCCAAAGGAGGATCGGATTTTAATCCAAAGGGAAAGTCGAATTCTGAGATCATGCGTTTCTGCCAGTCGTTCATGCTGGAGCTTTGGAAATTAATTGGTCCCTCGACCGATGTACCGGCCGGTGATATAGGTGTGGGTACCAGGGAGATCGGGTTTCTTTACGGGATGTACCGGAAACTCGCCCGGGAAAACACGGGGGTTCTAACAGGTAAAGGACTTAATTGGGGCGGAAGCCTGATCCGGCCGGAAGCAACAGGCTTTGGCTGTGTATATTTTGCCAAGGAAATGCTTGCGACCAAAGGGGAGAGCATTAAGGGTAAAACGTTTGCAGTCAGCGGTTTCGGGAATGTGGCATGGGGCGCTGTTACCAAGATAAATGAACTTGGGGGTAAGGTGGTGACCTTGTCCGGCCCCGACGGATACGTATATGACCCCGATGGCGTTTCCGGCGAAAAGATCGATTATATGCTTGAATTGCGGGCTTCGAACGAAGATATCGTGAAACCCTACTCCTATGAGTTCACCAGCGCGAAATTCGTTCCCGGCAAGCATCCCTGGGAGGTAAAATGCGATTTGGCCCTTCCCTGTGCCACAGAGAATGAACTGGGCGAAGAAGATGCCCGCAATCTTATAAAAAATGGCTGTATTTGCGTTTGCGAGGGAGCCAATATGCCCTGCACACCTGAGGCCATCGAAGTACTT
>CAZVLG010000288.1:0-5127 GCA_964627835.1 uncultured Bacteroides sp. | reverse complement strand
GGCCGGCATTACCACCAGTTCCTGGATTGAATGCTTAATCACCTTTACATATGAGGCCTCCTTTTTCAACCGGGTTCCCTGGCATTCCGGGCAGGTGGTTTTTCCCCTGTACCTCGATAGCATGACCCTGTACTGGATCTTGTACTTTTTTTTCTCAAGGTACCTGAAAAATGCATCGAGTCCTCTGAAATACTTATTCCCGGTCCACAGCAAGCGTTTCTGCTCCGGAGTCAACTGATAGTAGGGTTTGTGAACGGGAAAATCAAAAGACGAGGCATGAAGGATCAGCCTTTCCTTCCACCTGCTCATCTTTTCACCCTTCCAGCAGACAATTGCATCCTCGTAAACAGAAAGGCTTTTGTTGGGTATGACCAGATCTTCATCGATGCCGATTACCTTTCCATAACCCTCGCATTGAGGGCAGGCCCCAAGCGGGTTATTGAAGCTGAACATATGCACATCCGGTTCTTCAAAACGCATCCCATCCGCCTCAAATGAATCTGAAAATACAAAGGTGGTTTCTTTTTCGTCAACGCGGATGGATACATGGCATTCGCCCTTTCCAAGGCTGAAAGCCGTCTGTATGGAATCTGCATATCTGCTCAGGGAGTCTTCATCCAGCTGTATACGGATCCGGTCAATAACAATGAGTATCCGGCTGCCTGCTTCGGGGATCGACTCCCCCACCAACATGTCCTCGACCCTGACAAAGCCTTCTTCGGATTTTATCCTTGTAATTCCCTGCTTCAACAAAAGTTTCAGCTGTTCCTGAACCTCCCTTCCCCTGACAAACGTAAAAGGTGCAAGGATAATGGCTTCTTCATCGCTGCCAATGTCCTTGACGAAATTTACCACATCCGTTACAGAATGCCTTTTCACGAGCTTCCCGCTGAGGGGCGAGTATGTTTTGCCGATTCTGGCATACAATAATTTCAGATAATCATAAATTTCTGTGGAAGTGCCTACGGTTGACCTGGGATTCCGGGTGTTTACTTTCTGCTCGATGGCAATGGCAGGCGGAATGCCGGTTATCATATCCACGTCGGGTTTGTCAATCCTGCCTAAGAACTGCCTGGCATAAGCCGAAAGACTCTCCACGTAACGTCGTTGGCCTTCAGCATACAAGGTGTCAAATGCAAGGGAAGACTTTCCGGAACCGGATAGTCCGGTAATGACAATGAATTTATTCCTTGGAATACGGAGATTAACGTTCTTCAGATTATGAACCCGGGCTCCCTTGATTTCGATGAATTCTGCCGTTTTTGAGTGGGTTTCTGGCATGAAAGTTGTGGTATGAAATATGGATTGTTTAACATCTTTTAACTGAATTCAAAAGTAATATTTTTTGTAATAAGAATATTTTTGCTTTATTTGCACAATCAAACTCATTTTCAATAACTAACCTTAACTCGGAGGACTGCTTATAGCTCAAACATCTACCCTGACAGAACCAAAGTAGGAGGTAGTTTTGAATTTACATAGTGTTTCAGACCACGAATTGGTCAAGAGGTTTGTCCAGGGTGATCAACAGAGTATTGAAGTTCTGATCAACCGACACAAGAACAAGGTTTATACCTATATTGTCCTCATTGTAAAAAATCAGCAACTCGCTGAGGATATTTTCCAGGATACATTCATTAAGGTCATCCGTTCCCTGAAGGAAGGCAAATACAAGGATAACGGGAAGTTCGTATCCTGGGTCATCCGGATCGCCCACAACCTGACCATTGATCACTTCCGGAAAGAGAAGCAGATCAGCACATGCTCCAACGAAGATTACGAAACGGATATATTCAATTCAAAAAGACATGCAGACGGTACGATCGAGGATATTATTGTTGAAAACCAGATTGTACATGAGGTAAAGCAGCTGATTGAATATCTGCCTGAAGACCAGAAACAGGTGATCCTGCTCAGGCATTACGGCGGACTGAGCTTTAAGGAGATCGCGGACCAGACCGGTGTCAGCATCAATACGGCGCTGGGCCGTATGCGTTATGCTTTGATCAACCTGAGGAAACTGATTGATCAAAAAAATCTGAGCCTTACCAAAATCTAGTTAGATAATTTATTAAAATCTAAACTTTCCTTTTTTGCAACAATAAAAACATTCATCGGGCGTTAGCTATGTGTATTAATTAGTTTTACTGCCTATGGTGAATGTTTCTACCCTTTTTTACGTACTGGGAAGTCTGGAGGGGGAAAACGATGAGATGATTGATCTCGAAGAGATTTATGATCTTGAACAAAAGTATCTGAAAGGCTTGTTCGGAATGATTGATCAGGCCGAGATACGGGTCCGTCCCTCACTCGTTGAGAACATCCTCCGATCCATTCCCGGTTAATGAACAAACTGAACTGTTTCTGTCTGAAAAACGCCCTGCCATAAATCCGGCACGGCGTTTTTTATTTATCAGAAAACAATCCCTTTACAGAACCGAATTCAGATAATTCACCAGCTGGCAGGCCAAAATACCAGCCGTTTCTGTGCGGTATACGGCTTCTCCAAGACTTATCTCCATGAAGCCCCTGGCAGCAGCCATTTTTACTTCTTCAGGCGTAAAGTCTCCTTCCGGCCCGATCAAGACAAGCCAGGAAAGATTTGCGGAGCCGGGCTTCTGAACTAAGATTCCGGGTTCCGTCCGGCAATGGGCAATATATTTGACATCCGCTTCTGCCTGCTCAAGAAAATCCGGCATGGCAAGCATGGGATTCAGTTTCGGAAGCAAGGCACGTCCCGATTGCTTCATGGCAGACATGAGTATTTTCTCCGCACGTTCATGCCGGATGCGATCCCGTTCAGACCGGGCACAGAGAATGGGGGTAATTTCCTCGATCCCGATCTCCGTGGCTTTTTCAAGGAACCATTCGAAACGCACGTTACTTTTTGTAGGAGCAATGGCCAGATGAAGGTAATATTGCCGCGTAAGGTGATCCTGGAGGGTTTCCGTTACAAGAACCCTGGCACGGTGTGGATCCGCATCGGTAACGATTCCCTTATACAGATTGCCCCTGCCATCCACCAGGTCTACACGGTCGTCCCTGTTCATGCGCAAAACCCTTACCAGATGCCGGGATTCCTCCTCCCCGAGAAGCACTTCCCGGCCATCAACCTGATGTGCATAAAAAACCGGCATGCCCTGGGTTATTCTTCAACGGGTGGTTCCTCTCCTTCAAACCTTCGCAGGAACATAGCCTTTTTTCTTCCCGTGGCAGTAATGAAAATAAACGGTACCTCATTTTTCGGGGTTTTCATCTGACGTTCCTTTGTTTTGAGTTCACTGATGGTGTAATTGAATGTCCTGTTGGTTGAAAGACAATGCATTACACCTCTTGTATATCCAAAATAATACCAGTTCCGTTCATCCAGCTCCAGGTAGATGTCCAGCAGATCCCCGCTTCGTTTCTTCTGCATTTCAATAATCCCGTTCAGCTGTTTATTTACCTGGTCACCATTTATGCTGCCCAGCGATATTTTCCCCTCCGAGAGATAGGATTGGGTTTCCTGGTTCCATTTCAGTTTTACATGGGAAAAGAAGAGGGATTTATCAATTTCCTCAACGGCGGACTGATATTCTCCGTATAAGCCAAGATCGGCCTGTAATGCCTCGGCCCTTTCCTTTCCAACAATTTCCGACATCATCTTCAGGTATCCCGGATCTGCCAGGTCAACGGCTTCCAGGTCCGGAAAACTGTCAATCTCACTGGCCATGATTTGAAATGCTTCATCGGACATGAAGAAGTCTATGAGTAAAGCGATGTCCAGCTCTGTTTCTCCGTTCTCCATGTTATGGAGGACCGTTCCTACCGATGAGGTCCGTACCTGCCCGAGAATGATCCCGGTGCGGACCTTGCCTTCCCCGTATTCCATACAATCCGAGGTAGACAGTTTCAGGTAATTGCCCGGGATATCAGGCTCGTCGAGCTTTTCCATTGTTGCGATCCGGTATTCCGCGGTTTCCTCATCATAATGCATGAAGCCCTCGGCAGTAACAATGGGCCGATCTCTGGTCAATTTTTTCCGTCCGTTAAAGGCAGGGTAAACATGTGCGGAATCCATGGATATATAAATACCCGAGTAGATGTAATTCATATTAATGTCCAGGGGTTGTTCAGGGACGGGAATATAAATGTTTTCGGGATCGATTTCCGTTCTGAATTTCAGGTAATTCTGCACGTTGAACGGGCAATCATGGAATATTTTAGCACCGCCGTCAAAAGTCAGGAACCGGTTACGGGCATACAGTTCAACCCTTCCCTGGTAGGCGTAATGGGGACTCAGCGTAAAATCCATGCTTTCTGCAATCATGCCTTCGGCTATGGTGTTGACTGAATCATCGACACTGATCTCATGAAACTGAATCTGCTGGGGTTCACCGGTTACATTGATGTAATCATAATGGCCGGCACCCTTATAATCGTTCTTGCCCAGTACCTTTACACTTGCATCGTAAAACTCATGCAGGCGGGTCTGACGGTTGGCTAATATTTTCGCGGCGCTGAATTCCCTCATTTCACCATTCGGGTCAATGATCACTTCCCCATCACCGGGATAGATATAGGCATCGGCTACCCGGAGGAACTTGACATGGGAACCCCGAAGGATATTCCTTTGGTAATCGTAAACAGCCCTGTTCGAGACAAAGTCAAGGGAGTCCTGATACGGATCAATGGAGATGTAACGTGGACCGATCATTATTTCCTCCCCATCCTCCCTGGTAATAATTTCCGGCATGGTATCGGTCGCCGATGCAGATCCCATGGCCAGGATGGCCTCATCCATGTCCCATCTGAAGAGGTCCAGCCTGCTCACGTATTTGTTCTCAGGAAACTTAACCAGTGAAAATTCCTCGTTGGTTTGAAAAATCCCTGAACGATCTTCAAAATCAACATGAGCACGTACATTGTCCGTAATCAGGGTGAATCCGTCCGTATTAACGGATTTAAGCCTGAAATCCGCTGTATCCGAGTCGAACACGTATGCGGTATACGTATAGCGGTCGGATTCCAGAACCGAATTGGTAAGTTCCATCCGGCCTTCCCCCGAGAGTCCGAAGGGGGTCAGGACCAGGGAGCCGCTCAGCATCGTGGAATCATTCAGCAGGGTAAAGGGCCTGTCTCCCCTGT
>CAZVLG010000287.1:0-9969 GCA_964627835.1 uncultured Bacteroides sp. | reverse complement strand
TTCATCCTTTTCGCAGCCCAGAACGACCACCAGCAATACTAAGATGATTGATATCAGATTTATTCTTTTCATATCGGTATGTTTTTATCGTTAAAATCTAGTATCCGGTATTTTGAACCAGATTCAAATTGGCACCAATGTCGGAATCCGGTATGGGGAAGATGTTGTATTTGTCGTCAACACCCTTACCGGCCGGTATTCCGCCTTTCCACTGCCAGATATAATCGGTCGAGGTCAGCTTGTCGAACCTGACAAGGTCGGTCCTTCTGTGGGCTTCCCAGTAAAGTTCCCTGGCCCTTTCATCGAGAATGAAATCAAGCGTAAGCTCAGAGGCGTTGATATTCCCTACGGTGGAACCGCCGTAGGCCCTTTCAAGGATTTCATTGACATAGTTCAGGGCCGCTCCGGCATTCCCGCCCGAACCTCCGCGAAGCACACATTCGGCATACATCAGGTAGGCATCGGCAAGTCTGAACATCGGGAAGTCTCCGCTGGTATGCTCCCTGTGGTAGGAAGCGGGCTTGCAGGTATCGCAGACAGAGGTTACATTCTTCCATTTGGTGATCGCATACCCGTGGGTGAATTCAAACATGTCCTCCACATCGATCTGCTGCCCGTCCGAATAGAACATGCTGCGTCCGTCGGCTGCATAAGCCTCGATGCTGTAAGTGTAATTCGGGCTTCCCAGCTTCAGCTTGATCTCGTACCTGCCTGCTGTTGCCACTGTAATGTTGGAAGCTGCGTCGAAGTCCAGAATCCCGTCGGTACCGTCATCTCCGTAATTCACGGCCCAGTCATCGTTGGCCCGGAATTTCATGGCACCGGCTGTCAGGTCGAGGACGACCGTCCAGTATCCGCTGTCCATATCGTAGGTCATGTTCTGGTCCGAATCCCAGGCGTCGGCCGTGGCATCACCGATGACACCCCAGTCGGTTTTCAGCAGGGTATAGGTTTTGGCGGTGGTATCGACATTGATCTTATAGTACCCGTCCTCGGCCACCGTTATGTTGTCACCGGGGGAATCCAGTACTCCGTCTGTTGGGGCGGTGTCACCGAAGATCCCGTGATCCCAGTCGGGGCTGTCGGCGAACTTGAATCCTGCATCGGCCATCAGGTAAAGATAACCTTCGTAATTGTTGTCGCTGTTCACGGATCCGAGGACCGTGGTGGCATCGGCAACATCCCAGCCGTTATGCTCACCGGGGACATATAGTACCGGGTAATCGGCCGTGCTTTTCAGACTGGCCGCGCCGCTCTTGAGGCTGGAAACATCCATGAATTTGGCCACAAAGGTCTTCATGGTGCGTAATCCGGCCCAGCCGCCCGGGATTCCAAAATAAAGGGGATCCATGGTTCCTCCCACCGAAGCAAAGACAAGGAAGGTGGTCCCTCCCCAGGTTTTGGTGCTCACCCCGTCAAAGGTTACGGGGAAGATCACCTCGTTCCGGATCTCAGTACGGTCGTTATCGGCCATAAAGAGCTCATCGTATTCCGTGTGGAGGGAATAACCTGCTGCGATCACCTTGTTCACCTGGGTAAGGCACTCGGTGTACTTCGCGGTGCCGGTGTAAACCTCGGCATTCAGGTAAAGCTTGGCCAGCAGCATCCAGACGGCTGCCTGGTCGGCCCGGCCATATTCGTTGGCCATGGGTGCGGAAATCTCATCCTCGATATCCAGCAGTTCGGATTCGATGTAGGTAAACAGGTCGGCCTTGGAGATCTGCCGGGGGAAGAAGGATCCAACGGGATCATCCTCGGTGACAAAGGGAACAGCCCCGAACATATCCAGTGCATGCCAGTAACTGAGTGCCCTCAGGAAACGGGCTTCCGCCCTGTAGTCCGCAATGTCGGGAACGGTAATGTCCCGTTCACTGATCTTATCATCGGCAGACTCCCGGATGAACTCATTGCAGAGGGAGATCTGGTAATAGATGCGGTAATACATGTTGGTGATGAACTCGTTGGAAGCGGACCAGTCCACTTCCTGGTAATCCCTCAGGTTCCCGTCGTTCCAGGAGATAATGGCTTCCTCGGTCGGCAGTTCCTGGGCATACCAGTAAGCCCTGAGGTACTGGCCGAATCCTTCGTCCAGTCCGCTGAGGTCGTTGTTCCCGTGGGGACCCGTCTGCCCGCTGACGGCCAGTCCCGCATACAATTTGGCAAGGACCTTGTAATAGTTGGCCGGGTCCTTGTAAACCGAGGCGGAAGTGATCACATCATCGTCAAGGGGTTCCGTATCCAGGTCCTTGATACATGAGGAAATGGCTACCATTCCGGCAAGGACCAGTGTAAACAGTATATTGAATTTTATTGCTTTCATATCATCTCAGTTTTTAGAATTGAACATTAACCCCTAAGGTGAAGATCCTTGCCCGGGGGTAGATGTTGTTGTCTATTCCGTTAAACACCTCGGGATCGAGTCCCTTGTACTTGGTTACCAGGAAAAGGTTCTGTGCCGACAGGTAGACCTTGAAATTTGAGACTACCGGGACGATGTCCCCCAGGTTGTATCCCAGGGTCAGATAGTCGAGGCGGAAAAACGAACCGTTTTCCACGTAGTAGTCGGAGAAATACTGCGGATTCTCAAAATTGGTTTCCGTGGCGCTCCGGGTCACATTGGCCAGGTATCCGGCAGAATTGTACAGACCGCTGTACGTTCCATTGCTGGAATACTGGTTATTGTAGATGTAGTTACCTATGTTGGCCCGGGCTGTGGCATTGAGATAAAAGTTCTTAAACCTGAAATAGGTACTGAAGCCCATGATGTAGTCCGGGGCGGGTTTCTTGTAATGGTAACGGTCGTCGATGCTTATGATCCCATCCTCATTCTTGTCGACATACAGTCCTTCGAGCGGATTCCCTTCCTCATCGTATACCTGCTGGTACACAAAGAATGAATTCTGCGGGTACCCTACGGTGTGGATTTGTATATTGTTTCCAACACCTCCGGAAATATAATCTCCTGCAAGTACTCCGAGATACGTCGGGTCATCGGTAAGGGTAAGTTTGGTGATCTCGTTCACATTATAGGTGGCGTTAAACCCGAGGTCCCATTCCACATCCACCTGTGAAACCACCTTGCCATTGATATTGAATTCGATACCCTTAATGGTCATGCTGCCGATGTTGGTCAGGATCTGGTTCGTCAGGTTGGTGCCTGCGGGAACCGGGATGAAATTGATCAGGTCCTTGGTATCCCTCTGGTAGACATCGATCTGACCGTTGATCCGGTTGTTCATGAATCCATAATCCAGTCCCAGGTTAAGAGTGGTGGTTTCCTCCCACTTGATATTCGCATCGTATCCCTCCGGGCGCAGCGTTGTAATGAACGCGGATCCGAACTGGTAGCGTGCCGTATTTTCACTGGCTGTATACCTTGGAAGGTATGGATAATCGTTGTCGGTAATGTCCTGCTGCCCGGTAACCCCGTAGCCAAACCTTACCTTCAAAGTATTGATCACTCCGGGAAGTCCAATGGGCATGTCGGCGATATCAACTGCCACGGCTCCCGAGGGGAACCATCCCCAGCGGTTCTCTTCCGAGAACCTGGAAGAACCATCCCGGCGAATGGTACCTGTCAGTGAAATGAAATCCATCATCACATAGTTCAGCCTGCCGAAGAACGATACCAGGTAATTCTCGGTGTTGTAATCCGTATCCTCGAGAATAACCTTGTCTGCATCGTTCACCCAGGCATTGGTGACCAGGTTCGTTCCCTCACGGGAGAAATGCTGCCACTCGTAACCTGCGGTCACATCCAGGCGGCTGTTCAGGAAACCAAAATCGTTATTGTAATTGAAATAAAAGTCAAGCAGTTCGTTCCCGGTCTTCTGGGTGTATTTTCTCATTTCACCCCCAATGGCAGCCGAGGGGTCGTATTCCCAGGCGGCATTTGCGGGTACGATGACATCCCCGTCACTGGATGTGCCGTTAGCTCCCAGATTCAGTTTTGCTGTAAGTTGAGGCAGCCAGTGAATCTTGTAATTGAACTGGGTACTTACATTATAAGTTTGGACATTTGCAATGTCCTCACGCATTTCGAGCATGGCAACCGGGTTGCGGGTGGCCAGGGTGACAGGATCACCGTTGGTCTGAACCCAGGTGAAATAACCTCCGTACGGGCTACCGGCATCCAGTACTTCCTGTGTGGGATCGAAGGCTGTAGCGGCTCCCACGGCCCCCCGGTCAGCAAACCTGTTTTTGTTCATGCTTCCCTGGAGATTGATATTGGCCTGAAGGTGGTCGTCCAGGAAACTGGGATTGATTTTTATGGATCCTGTCATCCGTTTGTTGTAGGAGTTGAGCAGAAGCCCGTTTTCGTCGTGATACCCCAGAGAAACCCGGTAGGGCAAATTTCCGTTGGTTGGCAGGTTCCTGAATCCGCCGGACAGGCTCAGCACATGGTCATGGGTTATAAAGTTCCTGAAGATCTCATCCTGCCAGTCCGTGTTGGCGGAGCCAAGCAGGCCGGTGGCGTTGGCATTGCTGACATATTTTTCATTGATCAGCGCGCGGAATTCATCGGCATCCAGGTTATCGATCTGCCCCGTTCTCATGCCGTAGGAAACAAATCCATCGTAACCCACCCTGAGCTTGCGGTCGATTTTGCCTTCCTTGGTTGTAATGATGATTACCCCGTTGGATGCCCTGGAACCATAGATGGCCGCTGCGGAAGCATCTTTCAGTACGGTAATCGTTTCGATGTCGCTTGGATTGATCTGGTTGAAAACGCTTTGCAGGCCGGATATGTCCCTGTTATCCATCGGGATGCCGTCCAGCACGATCAGGGGATTGTTGCTGGCCGAGAGGGAAGATCCGCCGCGGATCCGGATGGTGGCACCTTCCCCGGGCGCCCCCCCGGTCTGGGTGATCTGCACACCGGCAATCTTACCAGCGATAAGCTGATGGCTTGAGGAGGTTCCAGCCGTATTAAAGTCCTCCGAGCTAATGGCAAAAACAGATCCGGTAACATCTTTCTTTTTTGTTGTACCGTATCCGATCATTACCACTTCCTCGATACCCAGGACATCCAGCTCAAGCGTTACATCCAGGTTTGTCTGGTTTCCAACGGCGATTTCCTGTGTAACATAACCTACAAAGGAAAAGACCAGCGTGGCGTTCTGCGGAACCGACAGGGTATACATACCGTCCATGTCGGTCGCAGTACCGGTGGTTGTTCCCTGCACCACTACGCTAACGCCAGGCAGGGGAAGACCATCGTCCGCACCTTTCACCGTTCCAGACACCGTTATTCCCTGCCCGTAAACCGCGAGGCTCAAACCCGTCAGCAGGGCCAGGAGTAACAGTTCTTTAATCAGTCGTTTTACTTTCATAGAAATGGAGTTTTGGTTAGATTAGAATAGAATATTTGTGATACAATTTTCAGCGGTTCATTCCAGCCAAAGGTAAAACAAATTCATTTGCTAACCTATTTATTCTCAATAAAGTAGCGCAATCGTTTTCGCAAACGTTTGAAATAGTATGCCCGGTCGATTTTACCACTATTTTTCCCGGTATTTCGGGTGGATTGTTTTGCCTGAAAAAGAATGGCGGGAAGGTACCGGATTCACATTGGGGAATCGAAATATTTGTACTTTTGTCGGTATCAGGGATTCAAGACCATACCGCTTTGATTTCGTCAGGCTGTCCCCGGACCCTGATAAACCAGGAGAATGAGATTAAGATACAGATATTTTGTGCTACTGGCTTTTTTGGGGTGGACTGCAGGGCTGTCCTGCCAGGAATTCCTTTTCGGGAACGACCTCTCGTATGTTAACCAGATGGAGGACTGCGGCGCCGTATTCAGGGAAGACATGGTCCCGAAGGATGTATACCAGATCTTTGCCGACCAGGGCTGCAACCTGGTCAGGGTGAGGTTATGGGTCGATCCTTCCTGGTGGCAGGATTCTTTAGACCAGCCCGATGGCGTAAAACCGCACTATAACGATCTTGATGATGTAAAAGAGACCATTGGCAGGGCGAAAGCTGCCGGGATGAAGGTGATGCTCGGCATCCATTACTCGGATTTCTGGGCCGACCCGGGATCCCAGCTTATTCCACGTGCCTGGCTGGATGTGGCCTACGACCTTGAAAAACTAAAAGACAGCGTTTACAACTATACGCACCGGGTGCTTGCAGAACTCGATGGCGAGGGACTGATGCCGGACATCGTCAAGGTAGGCAATGAAACCAATGGCGGGATACTGAAGCATATTCCCGAGGAGAACGGCTGGAACCCGGTGGCTACCGTCAGCAATGACTGGGCAAGGCATGCACAATTGTTCAATGCAGCTATCTCAGCCATCAGGGCCGTCGGGGCAGGGGCAAGCATAAACCCGAAGATTGCCATCCATTTTGCCGGCCTTACCGGTTCGAAATCACGTTTCAACACCCTCATCAGCAACGGTGTTACGGATTTTGACATCATGGGCTTATCCTATTATTATGCATGGCACGGGGGAAGCATCAACCAGCTGGAAGTGACGATAGCCGACCTGGCCGGCGGTTTCCCCGACTACGATGTTATGATTGCGGAGACGGGCTATATCTGGTCGACCCGGAACTTCGACGGCCTGGGGAACATCGTTACCGAACCGGACCCCCAGTATCTTCCCGTTATACCGGAGAAACAACTGGAATACATGACGGACTATACCCGGGCTGTCATGAGGGCAGGGGGGACCGGCGTGATCTTCTGGGAACCGGCCTGGGTTTCCACTCCATGCAGCACTCCATGGGGGGTTGGTTCATCGCATGACCATCTTGTCTTTTTTGACCCGGTGAATACCAATTTTATGGAGAACGGGGGAGGCAGGTGGTGTGATACCGGATTCTATGCACGCCCGGAAGATCCGAAAATAAGCTTCAAACTGGATATGAACGGTCAGGATGTATCCAATGGGGTATATATCGCCGGGAGCTGGTCGGGGGAACCAATGGAAATAAGTCCCATGGCCGATGAAGGAGGGGGGATCTACAGTTACTTCGCCTACCTGAGGCCGGGGGATACAATACGGTACTATTACCTGAACGATTCGGCGCTGACCGCCCTGGAGCCGGTTCCCCAGGAATGTGGCTCGGACACGGAAGGTGCCAGGCAGTTCATCACAGGCCAGCAGGACCAGGAATTCAGTTTTGCATGGGGTAGTTGTGAGGCTGGGGGACCGCCAAGTACGGTGGACGTGACCTTCAATGTCAGCATGAAGGGCAGCGGCAGGGACCTTTCGAAAGGGGTCTACCTGGTGGGGGAGATCACCGAATGGGACTTCCTCCCAATGTCGTATCTGGGCGACAGCCTGTATTCGCTGACCTTGACGGATTTGCTGCCGGGAACAGCCACAGCCTATTATTATATTACCAATAATTCATGGACCAACTACACGGCTTACCGGGAAACGGTTCCCGAAGAATGTGCTACTTCGGATGAGGTGACTGGCGATCCGACGTGGACATCTGACAGGGGACTCATCGTTCCGACTCGCGATACCATCGTTGGGTATGTTTGGGACAGCTGCCTGGTGCTGGACCAAACGGTCGGCCTCGAACCGGTCCCCCGGACCACCAGCGGGAACTTCTCCCTGTTTCCCAATCCGGCATCCGGCCAGATCAATATTGAATACGATGGCTCAGGCGGCATCCGGGCTGTCGGGATTTTCGATCTTGAAGGCAGGCCTCTTGTACAGAAACAATTCGACTCCGGGCAGGCCGTTATCCGGCTGGACCTTGGAGAATTGCCCGATGGCTGGTATATCCTGAAAATGGTGACCGGTCGGGAAACACATGCCAGAAAGATCATAATCAGCCACTAATCCCAATTACGGGCGCCACCGGGAGGTGTTCCCGGCAACTGTGGCTATTTCAGGAAGGCTTTCCCGATGGCCAATCCGAAGGCCCGGCCGTACTCGGATTCGGGTATGCCCGGCCCGATCGAAAATTGTATGGATTCCGCGTTTCGGATATCAAAAGCCTTCTCATACTTTCCCTCCGAGTAAAATGGCAGAAAACCCGGGTAGGACCTCGGGAGATTAATGGTCCGGACCCGTTTTAGGTCATCAAGAGGGAGCCGGTAGGTTCCGGGCTCAGGTCCGATCATCAGCATTCCGCCGTAACTTGTACCGTCATCCAAAACCAGGGCTATTTCCAGGGGTACTGCCTGATCGCTTGTGGAATACCCCTGGAAAATGATTTCACGGCATTTTCCCAGGTCGGTTTTCCTGCCGCTTATTTTATCCTTGAAATAAAACCTTGCCGCTATATGGTGTGGCGCCTTATCAAGGTTTCCAGCCTGGAGTATGCTTACTCGTTCCCCCGGTTCCAGGGAGGGGGACTGCCGCATCCAGGAGTTGCCGTACATCCTGTCAGCATCTCTGCCTGCATCAAAAAGCAGGACGGGCGCCCCGGCATCGACCACGGGCACCGTCCAGGGATCCTGCTTGTAGAAATCCCAGTCCGAAGGCCGGCCGGCCAAACCACCGGGGAAACTGAGAAAACCTTCCTCATTCCTGACCACGATGTAGTACCTCAGGTAGCCGGTTCTGACCTTTTCCCCATCAAGCTCTGCCATATAGGTATACGGAGCTGTTTTTTTCATTTCGATTCGATCCGGGCGCCAGCCGGCGAATACCAACAATTCAACACTTTCCGGGTCTTCCGGCGCAACTACCACGGCTTCGATCCTGAGCTTTTCCCCGGCGCTGAGTTCCCCGGCGGGATGATGGATCAGGTAAGTCTGGTCACAGTTTGTCTCGGGAGCAACGAATTCTCCCAGCCGGATGTTTTTCCATGGGTGCCGGGGACCAAAATTTGTCTTTTTCCCTTTCCTGGCCAGGAGGTAGGTCCCCGGCGAAACCATAAACGCTCCTTCATTTGCCACTTCCTCCAGCTCGTTTCCCTCATTCAGGCCGCTGATCCTGAAATCCGGTCCCAGATCAGGCAGGCGCAGGACCATGGGATGCTCCCTGTGTATGATCACCGATACCTTCTGTTTCAGGCTGGCTCTTTCAAAGGGATCTTTCACCCAGACCGCATCCGGCATCAATTCAAGCCTCCAGACTCCTTCCTCGATCCGGTCAAGCAGATAAGCTCCGCATCCCTCGTACGCGACCAGGGGGGAAGATCCATACCCGGCAACATGCTCAAGCTTTTGGGGTGAGGGGGGACGGGAGGAGGTGTTGTTGGTGTAGATGAATTTTTCATCGCTGGCCATTTCCGCCAGGTCAAGCGGATAACTTACCCGGAATACATCGAAGACAGTATCTGCCGGATAACCACCGGATCGCTCGCCCGCCGGGATCCGGTGGAATACTTCAGAGGCGATCTTCAGGCTCAGTGACTTTTGCGGTGCATAGGCCAGGTTCATATAATGGGTCTGGTACTCTGTATTTGCGAAGGCCATGAACATGGGGTCATAGGAGAATTGGGCCGCGAACTGCATCCCGGCTTCCCTGAATCGTTTGGCCATGTAGGGATGGATATAGGAACGCCCGATATCGGCGGCGTCGTATTCGTAAACGATTTTCGCCATGCTCCCGTAACCGGCGACCGTGTCGAACGGGATGGTATACGCAGTTACGTTGGGCAGGAAGTTCCCTTTTATTTCGTGTCCTGCCACGAGTCCGGCAGGGTACCACTGGAAGGTCCCTCCCTGGATGTCCGATGCAAAATAGGCAGGTCCCAGGTACGTACTGTGGCTTACGTTATAAAACACCGGTTTCCGGCAGCCCGTGTTTCGTATGGCATTTGCCAGCCGGTTGATGAATGCCGTCGTCTCTTCCGGGCTGCCTCCATGGTGGGGTTCGTTGCTGATCTCGAAAGCAATGATGTTCGGGTCATCCTTGTAGGCAATCCCGGTATAGTGATTCACATGCCGCAGGAACTGGTCAAGGTAAACTTCCTGGGCCCGGATGGCATCCGGGTCGGTCAGGCAGTTTCCCTTGCCGTACTTGTTTGAGAAACCAGGGGTATCCTCTT
>CAZVLG010000286.1:0-4351 GCA_964627835.1 uncultured Bacteroides sp. | reverse complement strand
TGAAGTGATACCGAAACCAGCTTTACACTCGTCCTGCTGACCATGATGCTGTACTAGGGATCTGAACCGATCCCGGGAAGTGTTGGAAGCAGGATGATCATCCCTGCTGCTGGATCTCAGCCAAGCTCAAGTTCCTCCAGCACCGGTGTGAGGAGATCTTTTTCCGGGAGGCTGAAGGCGGGCTTGAATTCCCCCAGGTCCTCCAGGGCCGTTTCGATATCCAGCTCATCCTGTCTGCTGGACAGGAACATGCCTTTGCCGGACAGGTATGCCGCCAGGTATTCCTGCTCGGTCTGGCCCGGGGTGGGGATGATCAGGGCCTTTTTTTTCAGAAGGGCCAGGTCCATGATGCCGGTATACCCTGCCCGGCAGATGATGTTTTCCGATGCGAGCAGGAGGTTCCTGAGTTCGCCGGCGGGGAGATGGCTGTACATGCTGACCGTCGGGGTCAGGTCAACCCGCTTGTATTTGCCCGGGAGCCCCTGAAGAATCACACAGCCGGTTTCAAGGAGCAACACCTGCCTCAGCAGGGCCTTCTGCAACTGGCTGCGCAGGGGTTCGGGTCCCGAAAGAAGAATAACCAGGTTCACGGGCCTGGCGGAGAGAATGGACTGTTTTCCCGGGGGACGGACAAACCTGGATATCGCCCCGATAAACACCGCATTGGAAGGCAGCCTGTAACGATGGGAAAGCTCGCCGGACAGGTTTTCATCACCCGGGTAGTCGGGGACCCAGCATCGGTCGAACCTTCCGATAAATGCTTTGACCGCCAGGTATGCCGGGTATTCGAGGAAACGGGCAAAATGGGGCAGCCGGATGCTCAACTGGTGCGTGATGAGGATGCTCTTCACCCTGCGGTTCCAGAGCCCGTAACGGTTATCCGAGATGATCAGGTCGGGGCGAACCTCCCGGATGATCCGCCTCAGCCTGAAATGTTCGGCGAAGACCTCGTACAATAAGAGGGGCGAAAGCAGGGTGATCTTCAGCCAGGCAGGCAGGCGCCTGGAATAGCGTATCCGGACAAGGGATCCGAACCTGTGGGACTCGAGTTCGGGGAACTCGGCGGAAAGCAGCTCAAGCGCTGCCCCGTCTCCTGCCAGTATCACCCGGTGGCCGCGGTCAAGCAGACGCTGTATGATGGGCACATCCCGGGCGGCATGTCCGAGTCCCCAGTCCAGCGGACAAACCAGGATCTTTTTTTTTCCGGCGGCTTCAGTCAATAAAAGCTTCTTTAATAATACTTTTGATCTTTTTTGTCTCTGCAAGAGATAGTGCTCCAAGAGATTTGAGGATCCTTTTGCGGTCAATGGTCCTGATCTGGTCGATGACAACCCATCCGGTTTTGTTGCCCAGCCTGACTTTTATCCTTGTCGGATAGGGTTTTGAGGCCGTGGTCATCGGGGCTACGATGACCGTATTGAGATGCCGGTTCATTTCAATTGGAGAGATGATCACGCAGGGACGGGTTTTGCAGATCTCACTACCCATTGTAGGATCCAGGTTCACGAGCACCACCTGGTACTGGTTCAATTCCATTCTTCAGGCATTTCATCCTCGAAGACATCATGCATAAGAAGAGCGTCATCCCCTTCCTCGTGCATACCCCGGAATGCTTCATGCCAGCCCTTCCGCGGCTCCGGAACGGATTTAAGAATAATACGGCCCTTTTCAAGGATCACCTCAACTCTGTCTCGGATATTATATCTTTCGAGCAGTGTTTTTGACAAACGTATCCCTTTTGAATTTCCTATTTTAATGACAGGCAAATGCATTTATCGTTCAATGTAATTACAAAGTTATTACATTTTAAGAAAAATAAAAAGTATTTGGGGATGCGGGGTCATTTATCCGAAAACCGAGGTCCCGATGCCCAGTTCCTGGATGCGGGCGGCGATGGCTTCGAGTTCGGGGACCGAAATTTTATCCAGGGTCCCGATGGGGGTGTCGCGGGCAATGGTGTAGACCTGGACTTCCGCGGGACGGATCTCATCGTAAAGGGCGAGCAGGGCCCTGAGCTCTTCCTCCGTGGTGTTGTCGATCACGGCCCCCTTGTGGGTTCCCCGGATGAAAAGGGTTTGTATGATGAGGTTGCGGTCAAAGAGTTTCAGGTTGCGGATGATGTCATCCAGGGATATGCTTGCGGGCGGCTGGTTGAGCCGGCGGAAGGTATCCTCGATCCCGGTGTCCAGTTTCAGGATGTTGCGGTCGGCGCGTGACAGCGCCTCCTTTATCCCTTCCCGGTGTGCGAGGGAACCGTTTGAAAGGACCACCACCTGGCTTTCGGGAGCGTAACGGTCACGGATCCGGATGGTATCGTCGATGATCCCGGCGAATTCGGGATGGAGGGTGGGTTCACCGTTTCCCGCATAGGTCAGGGCGTCAGGCAGGAGTCCCCCGCCCCTCAACTCCAGCAATTTTTTCTGCAGGCTCTCCGAAATCAATTCACGCGGAGGGAAGCCATCTGCAGGAAGATGCCGCTCGTTTGTCCACCCGCATTCGCAGTAGATGCAGTTGAACGTGCAGACTTTCCGGCTGACCGGGACCAGGTTGATGCCGAGCGACACACCCAGGCGGCGGCTGTTGACCGGGCCGAAAATTACATCGTCGAAAAGGAAAGTGGCCATGAAAGATCTGTGCGTGAAAGCGGCTTTAAAGATAGATATAAATTAATGATATATATCATTGGCAGCCGGATTCCAAGGGTCTATTTTTGCTAAGGTTATACTCTCTAAATTGAGAAGGTCATGGCAGACAAATATGCCTGGAAAGCGGAATACGATACCGGTGTTAAATTCATTGACGAGCAGCACAGGTATTTCCTGAACATTATCAGGGACCTGAAGGATTGTCTTGACAAGGGGGTCTGCAAGGAATCCGCCTCCAAGATCTTCTTCAGCCTGGTGCATTATGCCGAACATTACCTGATCCAGGAGGAGATCTATTTCAAGGACTATCATTTTCCGAGCGTAAACCAGCACAAGGAACTGCATGCCGCATTCATCAAGCGGGTCATCCAGTTCAAGACCGACTATGCGCGTGACATCGAGCATACCTGCCAAACCATGATGGAGTACCTGGAGAGCTGGTTCGAAAACCACATCCTCAAGTACGACAAGGAAGCCATCGAATACCTCAAGGGAAAAGGCCTCTGAGATATTAAGGAGAAGGGCCTGGGGGATTTTCAGGAAAAAATCCTCTGAGGTTTTCAGCAGGGGAAGCCACCCTAAACCAGCACTTTAAGGGATGTTTGATCGTTTATCCGGAATGTCTCCGGGTCGTAGCCTTTCATGGCAGCCCAGGATTGAGCCATACCGGTTGACGGCAAAACAGATACCAGGTTCAGTCCCGGTTGTTTCCCCCGCTCGATGCTTCCCAGCTCGTCTTTTTCAAAGATCGCCGAGGCTGCTTCCAGGGTATACCGGGGCAGGAGTTCCGCAAAGGGTTTGTCCGGTTCCGAGGCAGACATGGTTTTCAGGATATCCAGGGAAGCTGAAGGGAAGGTTTGGGAGGGGTGGCCGGGATCTGCCGGGCCGGAAATATTCCTGTGGGAAGCCTTGTATTCGTGCAGGTACCTGGCGAGGTCACGGTTGTCAAGCGCCTCCCTGCAGGTTGCCAGAGAACAGTACAGGTTGAACCTGTTCCAGGCATGGCTGACGAGTTCTATTCCCCGGTGAAAGGCCTCGAATCCATCCTCTTGCGGCCCGGGGCAGAGCTCGATGACGGGATGGTAAAACAGGGAAGACCCGCTCATTCGTTCCAGTCCCCCGTCCGAAACCATGCTCTCCTTAAGTACCAGTCCCACACCTTTAATCCCATAAAGGACAAGCTCCCTTTCAAGTGCATTCATGGCGTTTGCCAGTTCGTCCTGCGGATCCCGGGACCCCGGCTGATTCGCGGATTGCTGGCGGGAATGGTCCGGATGAGACGGTTGATATGCTGTGTTTGCAAGCTTCGCGGATTGCAGAGGGGAACGGTCCGGGTGACCGGGCCGGGTAAGGGGGACAGCCGCATCCTCCAGCCGCATCCAGGGAAGGATGAAACCGGGCACGATGATCCCGTTGTAGAATTCGAGTCCGGGTTCCTCACGAAGATTGCCGCCGGTATCGGTAAGTTCCAGGATCCTTCCGCTGTCGTCGAGGGTGATGATCCCGTTTATGAGCGGGGGGGAGGAAACCGGCAGGATCCGGTTGGCGGATATCTTTCTCATAGGGGAAGGATTACAGGTCCTCTCTGGGATACAGCGAATCGGACATCCGGGTGAGCTGCATAACGACATGGTCGTAGACCTCTGTGAACAGTTTCGGGTGGCGGGAGTACCAGGCGATGCTTGAATCGAACCTTACCCTGTCAA
>CAZVLG010000285.1:0-7232 GCA_964627835.1 uncultured Bacteroides sp. | reverse complement strand
TCAAAGCCGGGGAAATTATTCCCCTATCAGAAGCCCGCAAACAAAATAATTATTTACCTTAGCTTTCGTTTTCTTTGATCTATGAGACTTTCCAGCGAAATCAAAATAGGGATCATCATTACCATCGCCATCGCCGCAACGATATGGGGACTAAACTTCCTCAAGGGAAGAAACATCCTCCAGCGTGTGGATACCTATTATGCGGTCTATGATAATATAGATGGACTTGAAAAGAACAGCAAGATCTTCATCAATGGTTACAAGGTCGGGCAGGTTGGAGACATCATCTTCAATACGGACGGAAGCAATTCCCTAACCGTCAACATGGAAATAGATAAAGATTTTAAACTTACGGTTCCTTCTGTCGCGACACTTTACAATGCCGATTTTATGGGGACCAAAGCCATCCAGATCATACTGGGCGTATCGGACCGTATCCATGAACCCGGAGATACACTTAAGGCGGTGGTCAGAGCTGGATTGACAGATCAGCTGGAACAGCAGCTTTCACCGGTCAAGGAAAAAGCAGAAAACCTTATAGTCACAGTTGATTCCCTGATGGTGGCCCTGGCCTATGTCTTTGACAGGGAGAGTGCGGAGCTGCTGAAATCCTCCATACGAAAAATGGAGAACAGCGTGGACGGCATGGAGGACATGCTCGCAGAAGATGGGAAACTTAGCCTGCTCATCGCCCACCTTGAATCCATCACCCTGAATCTGAAAAAACATAATGAACAACTGGCGGCCGCCATGAGCAATCTTGAGTCCATCACCGATTCCATTGCGAGGTCCGATCTGAAACAAACCATTAACAATACCAACCGCACCCTTGAGCAGACGCATCAGATCATGGAGAAAATCAACCGGGGCGAAGGAACCCTCGGCATGCTTGTTAACAATGACACGCTTTATAATAACCTTTCCGAGCTCTCCAGGGAACTGGATCTCCTGTTAAAGGACCTCCAGGAAAACCCCAAAAAGTATGTCAACGTTTCGGTCTTCGGAAAATCGGATAAAAAAAATAAAAAATAACCATGCTGTGATCCGGATCCGGATTTTCTGCCTTAAAATGATTTGACCAAATAAGGCTTTTTGTTGATGAAAAAATATGGCTTCAGGGTTTTGCTGAACCTTTCGCTTCAATTAATAATTTATAAATAATTAACTTACAATTTATTAAGGTGAATTGTTGCCAAAACCCTGGTTATCTGTTAGTTGCACTTTTTTGATTTTTTTTGAATTTTTAAAGGACTGATAATAAACCGAATATATTTATTTCATAAAAATCAAGTCGCGAATCACTTTTTTTTTATTTTTTTTTTCACAAACTTAGCTAATCCTTACGGGGGTCTATTGAATCAATAAGTAACCGAATTAATTCTTCCTCTCTAATGCATGCTACTGTTTGGAACAGATGTTTAAAGATCATTAAAGACAATGTACCCTCGATAAGTTACCGGACCTGGTTTGAGCCAATCATTCCCCTGAAACTCGAGAAGAACGTCCTTACCATACAGGTACCAAGCCCTTTTTTCTACGAATACCTGGAAGAACAATACATAGATATTTTACGGAAGGTATTGCGCAAGGAACTGGGAATTGATGCCAAGCTGGAATACAGTGTGGTTATGGAAAACAACGGTTATTCCAGTACCAAACCTTATACCGTCAAACTTCCGGCCCGGAACCAGAAAGAACTGAAAAACAAACCCGTTTCGGTCCCCATTGATTCGGAAGGCACCACTATAAAAAATCCATTCATCATCCCCGGTCTGAAAAAGCTGAACATTGACCCGATGCTGAATCCCGAAAATTCCTTTACGAATTTTGTGGAGGGAGACTGCAACCGGCTGGCCCGCTCAGCCGGTTATGCCGTAGCAAACAATCCGGGAGGTACCGCTTTCAATCCCCTGCTTATCTACGGAGAATCCGGACTGGGTAAAACACACCTCGCCCAGGCAATCGGGATCCAGGTCAAGGAAAAGTACCAGGAAAAAACCGTACTGTATGTTAACGCAAATAAATTCCAGACCCAGTTCGTCGATTCCATAAGGAATAACAATAAAAATGATTTCATCCACTTCTATCAGATGATCGATGTCCTGGTGATCGACGATGTGCATGAGTTTGCCGGAAAGGAAAAGACACAGGATGCATTCTTCCATATATTCAACCACCTGCACCAGTCCGGGAAACAGTTGATACTGACCTCCGATAAACCACCCGTTGAGCTGCAGGGACTGGAACAAAGACTTCTTTCGCGTTTCAAATGGGGATTATCAGCAGACCTGCAGGTACCGGACTTTGAAACACGTATTGCCATCCTGAGGAAGAAGACCTATAAGGATGGTATTGATCTCCCCGAAGAAGTCGTTGAATACATTGCCACGCATATAACGGACAATATCCGGGAACTCGAAGGTGCCCTGATCTCCCTGCTTGCTCAATCAACCCTGAATAAAAAAGAAATAACCCTGGAGCTCGCCAAGGATATGATCGATAAACTCATCAAGAATACCAAGCGTGAGATCAGCATCGATTACATTCAGAAAGTGGTGTGTAATTATTTCAATATCCCCGTTGAGCAAATCCAGTCAAAAACCCGGAAAAGGGAGATCGTCCAGGCCAGGCAGGTTGCCATGTTCTTTTCGAAAAACCTCACCAAGGCCTCCCTGGCCACAATAGGATCCCAGATCGGGGGAAAGGACCATGCCACAGTGCTGCATGCCTGTAAAACCGTTAACAACCTGATTGAAACGGATAAACGCTTCCGTATCCAGATTGATGAGATTGAGAAGAAGCTCAAAATTTAAACACCTCCCCTGCCGGTGCGGATATGATTTGAGGCATTTTCGTTCCGGTGACCCCGCTGTCCAATGATCTATCTCCTCTTCAGTATCTTAAGCTCAACAGGGATTTTTCTGATTTTCAGATTGATTGAAAAGCGCGATGTAAAGACCTTCCCGGTCATTGTCATCAACTACCTGACTGCTTCTTCGATCGGGTTTGTCCTTCGTAGCGAGGCAGGGAGCGTCAAATGGGATTTTTCCCTTCCTTTCTATATCCTTGCCGTGGTGATCGGGATCCTTTTTATCATTATGTTTTTTATTGTGGCAAGGTCCTCACAGAAGGCCGGAATGGCGGTGACAACCATTGCCGGAAAGATGTCGGTCATCTTCCCGATCGGCTTTTCCATTCTTTACGACCCGGGGGATGGCATCAGCCTGCTGAAAGCAACAGGTATCCTGGTTGCGTTACCGGGTGTATTGTTTACCATATACAAGAAAAAAGACCGGCTGCCGGATCTTTCCCTGTTGTTTCTGCCGCTGATCCTTTTTGTGGGTATGGGATTGGTGGATTCCCTGGTAAAACTGGCGCAGTTTGAATATGTTTCGGACGAAAACCTGTCGCTGTTCTCTGCACTTCTGTTCGGGATATCCGCCAGTATAGGGATACTGATCAGCCTGACCAGCAGGGATCGGTTCGCATCTTTGTTCAGGATCAGGGTCCTGTTCTGGGGTATGCTGCTGGGCCTCGTTAATTTCGGGTCAATCTATTTCCTGGTCAGAACCTTGAACTACCACCATCCCCTGCACGGCTCAATCGACAGTTCCGTGGTATTCGGGATAAACAACATCGGCATTGTTGCTCTGTCCGTGATCCTTGGAGTCCTGCTTTTCCGGGAACGCCTTTCGCGGATAAATATCGCAGGGATCACTATATGCATCGTCGCAACCATAATCCTGGCCTATTCCTCCTGATAACATGGCGGATGCAGATACATACCGGACCATCGAAAAACCAGCAGAAGGAGTTTTCAGAGACCGCGGCAGTAAATTTCTTGCTTTCGCATACCCGGTCCATTCCCTCGGGGAAATCAAAACCATCCTCGGGGATCTAAAAAAGCAGTACCATGATGCAAGGCACCACTGCTATGCCTACCGGCTCGGGGCTGCCAAAAAGGAATACCGCATCAACGATGACGGTGAACCGGCCCATTCCGCGGGCAAGCCTATCCTTGGACAGATCCAGGCATACGACCTGAGCAACATTCTGATCGTAGTCGTCAGGTATTTCGGGGGTACCCTGCTCGGGGTCGGGGGACTCATCCATGCGTATCGTTCAGCTGCTGCTGCTTCCCTGCAGAATGCTTCAATCGTCCTGGAGTATGAAACGGAACTTGTAGAAATCCGATTCCCCTATACCCTGACGAATGAAATCATGAAGATGGTTGAAGCGGAGCGTATCAGAATTCGTAACCAGGATTATAAGGAAAGCTGCAGGCTGGAAGTACTGGTCAGGAAAAGCAGGACCGGACAGGTCCTGGAAAGGGTCAATAAACTACCGGATGCCTCTGCGGAAAGGAAAAAGTCCCAAGCACCCTAATAGTTATAACTATTTATTAACAATGGCATTGCCGGAAATCCCTTCATGGTTAATTTTAATCCCATAATCCGTTCCTTCATATCCACAATATTGTTCATTGATATTTAAACATCCGCTTTATGGTTGGCAAAAGTCTTGTATCCATTGATGATTATACCAAAGAAGAGTATCTGAAGATACTCGAACTGGCTGCGAAATACGAAAAGAAACCCCGGCAGGGAATTCTCCAGGGATATGTTATAGCCACCCTCTTTTTTGAACCTTCAACAAGGACCCGTCTGAGCTTTGAGTCTGCCGTTAACCAGCTTGGAGGCAGGATCATCGGTTTTTCAGATTCGGGAACCACCAGCGCCTCCAAGGGGGAAACGCTGCGCGATACCATTAAGATCGTCAGTAATTACAGTGACCTTATCGTCATGCGCCATCCTGTTGAAGGCAGTGCCCGCTGGGCCAGTGAAATGGCTACAGTCCCCATTGTAAACGCCGGCGATGGTGCAAACCAGCACCCCACACAAACCCTGCTTGATATGTACTCCATCAAGAAAACCCAGGGAACCCTGGATGGCCTGAGCATCTTTATGGTGGGTGATCTTAAATACGGCCGTACCGTGCACAGCCTGCTGATGGCCATGTCAAAGTTCAAAACCACCTTTCATTTTATTTCACCGGACGAACTGAAGATGCCCGAAGAGTACAAGCAGCATCTCGATGCCCTTGGATTGAAATACCATGAGCACAAAGATTTCACGGATATCATCGCCGAAGCTGATATCCTGTACATGACAAGGGTTCAGAAGGAACGTTTCTCCGATCCCATGGAATATGAGCGGGTGAAAAACGTTTATATCCTGAAGAACCAGATGCTTGAAAATACAAAGGATAACATGAAAGTCCTCCACCCCCTGCCCCGTGTGAACGAGATCACCGAGGATGTGGACAACAATGTGAAGGCCTATTATTTTACACAGGCCAGGAACGGGGTCTATACAAGGCAGGCGATAATTACTTCCATACTTGGATTGAATTAACAATATATCATATGAAAGACCGCAAACATCTTGTTGTCAGTGCTATTAAGGACGGTACGGTGATCGACCATATTCCGGCGAAGAACCTTTTCAAGGTCATTGATATTCTGGGACTCGACCATATTGAGAATCAAATCACATTTGGGACCAACCTGGAGAGCAAGAAACTTGGTAAAAAAGGAATCATGAAGCTTAGCGGGGTCTTCTTCAAGCAGGAGGACCTGGACCGTATCGCCCTGGTTGCTCCCGATGTTAAAGTCAATATCATACGGGATTATGAGGTGGTGGAGAAAAAAGTAGTGGGAATTCCCGAGAAGATCGAAGGCCTGGTGAAATGCGTTAATCCCATGTGCATAACCAATCAGGAAGAAGTACGCACCAGGTTTGCCCTGGTCACCAGGCACCCGGTGAGCATCAAATGCCATTATTGCGAAAAGATCACCTACGCCAGCAATATGGAGATCATTTCTTCCCGCTGAACCGCTTAACGGATCTTGTCAGTGGAGCGGATGAGTATTTCATCCCTGCGAATCCCCCTGAATGCAAGGTAGGTAAATATGATCGCCACGGCAGGGAATACGATCGGGATCTTCAGCAGGTTACTTTCAACGTTAAGCTGCCGGAAAATGATCACCCAGTAATAATAGAGCAATCCGATCAATCCGAATAAAAGTATAATGGAGTAAACACAGATGCGGATCTGAATTTTTCGTCTGCGGTAAAGAAAAATATTCAGAAACAACAGGAAAACCGAAACCAGGACAAGAATAAATACAGGCAAAGTGGAGAACGCCAGTTCTCCGCTTTCCAGTTTTAGTCCCGCACTCATCCCTGTATAATAAATGCCCTCCTCGGTCAGGATCTCAGCAAGTGGCAGGAACAGCATCAAAACCAGAAATACCGCAGCCCCCAGGAGAAATAAGCTTTGGATCCTCTGGATCATTGCAGGTTGTCTTTAGTTGTTGCCTCCCAGAATCAGGGGTAAACCATCCTTCCCGCTGCCCACAACGATAATTTTGGCATTCTGTGATTCAGCCAGTTTATTGGTTGCTTCAATTCCCCGAAGCTTGAGGATATTGGTTGTAAGGCTGGCGCTGACGGTGCGGTTATAATCGGCAATACCTTTGGCTTCAATCAGCTTCCTGTCTGCTTCAAGCTTCTCCCGTTCATTGATGTACCTCATGGCCAAAGCTTCCTGTTCACGGGTCAGTTTATTCTCAATGGCTGCTTTTATATCCGGGGGAAGATTTATGGAACGTATCAGCAGTGCTCTCATATCAATATTGTTCTCCTTCAGGATAATGGCTGTCTCCGTAATGATGGCTGATTCTACCTCATTCCTCTTGGTGGAGTAAATTTCCTCTGCGGTATAACGCCCCATGACCTGCCTGACCGAAGATCTTACTTCCGGTACAACAAGGGAGTTTACAAACTCCGTTCCGAATACTTCGTGCAGATCACCGATCTGGTTATAGATGGGATTAAAACGAACGGTTATGTCGACACTCACGGAAAGACCGTTCTTATCAAGCACATCCATGGTTTCTTCCCGGGGTTGTTCCCGGACATTATATCTGAACATTTTATTCCAGGGAGCGATCATATGCAAACCTGTGCCACGGATATTATCCTTATCAAGATAACCGGATATGGAATGAAAGACCACTGCCCTTTCCCCTGGCCTGATAACAAAAAACATCCTGCTGCTGAAAATGAGTAAAAGTACCAGAACAACAAGGCCGAAAACTAAGAGAGATTGTCTTCTTTTCATAGATTTTAAATTTAATTTCAACAAATAGTTGTGTAAAAATATACTAT
>CAZVLG010000284.1:0-3784 GCA_964627835.1 uncultured Bacteroides sp. | reverse complement strand
GCCCTTTCATAATGACTGGCCCTTTCATAATGACTGAGCTGGCCGCTTTTATTTGTTTTCGGTCAGGAGTCCATTTCCCTGTGCACAAGGATGGTCCTGACATTCAGTTTTTCCCGTAAGAATTTCTGCAATCGCTCGGCACAGTATACGGAACGGTGCTGTCCCCCCGTGCAACCGTAACTTACCATCAGCTGTTTGAAATCCCTTGATCTGTATTCTTCAACGGACTGTTCCACCAGGGCAAAAGTTTGTTCGAGGAAGGCTTTCACTTCATTTTTAGGCTCCAGGAAATCAATTACTTCCCGGTCAAGTCCCGTGAAACGCCTGTATTTTTCTTCTCGTCCCGGGTTCGGAAGGGCCCGGCAGTCAAAAACAAATCCCCCGCCGTTACCGCTAAAGTCACGCGGCTGTTCACTTTTATAAGAAAAACTATTAATGAATACCCTGAGTTCCCCGGTCTCCTCCTCAAGCTTCCATTCTTTCAAATCCAGCATCCTGTCAAGGCAGGCTGAAAGTTCGGGGACGGTATCCGGAATCAGGGATTTTTCCTTCATCCATCCCAGATTCCGGATGGCATAGGGAATGCTCTGCAGGAAGAGAGGCTTGCTTTCGACAATTCCCCGGATCCCGTAGGCCCCCATGGCCTGTAAGATCCGGATCAGAACGAACCCGTAATAATATTTCTCAAATTCCTCCTTCCGGATGCCTGTTTTTTTTCCGAGGGATTCCAGGTAATATGCCAGGAGTTGCTCCCTCAGTTCAGGGGAAATGTCCGTACGGGCTTCAAATAGTATGGAAGCGACATCGTATTGCAGGGCGCCCTTCCTTCCTCCTTGATAATCAACGAAATAGAGATCATTATCGTAGATCATTATGTTGCGGGACTGAAAATCCCTGTACATGAAGTGATCCGTTTCCGCGCAGCAAAGGAAACTGGTGAGAGATTGAAAATCATCTTCAAGTGCCTGCTCATCGAAAGGGATTCCCAGCAGTTTGAGGAAATAATATTTGAAATGATTCAGGTCCCACATCATTGACTGCCTGTCGAACTCAGGGCGGGGCACACAGACAGAGTAATCGAGTCCCCTGTGCCCCTCCACCTGGAACCTTATCAGATGCTCCAGGGCATTTTGGTATAGGGGAATGATTCTGGCAGGATAATCCCCCTCCTTCCTGCTGGTGTCAACCTCTTCCTTGAGCGTTAGATGGCCAAGATCCTGTAGGAGATAAACTCCCCTGCCGGCATCCTCGGCCAGCAGCCCCGGAACGTTCAAATCAAGATTCCTGAAATGTCGTGTGAACTCCAGGAAGGCCTTGGTTTCAAGGGGATCCGGACTGTAGACACCAATGCATCCCCAATCCCCACCTGCCATCCTGTAGTACCTGCGATGTGACCCTGCCACGGGCAGGGCTTCCATTTTTTCAGCCGGCCCTCCAGAAGTTTGCCGAAACAGTTCCAGTAGATCCTTCTTCTCCAATTGTGTCTTGTTTTGCTCTGGCAAAATTAAGGATTTATAATTTCAGGCGATCATTTAAACAAATTTCCTAACTTCGTGAGTGTCCAGGAACCAGGTCATGAAAATAAACCTTTACAAACATAAGGAACTCAATATTGTTGAACTCAATATCACGGGTACCGAAGATACATACAATAAATGCGACCCTGAATCGCGTTTTCTTGATTCGGTGGTATTCAATCTTTATTCCCGATGCTTCGAAAAGGCAAATCAACTGTATGAATATTACCAGGCTACCAAGTATAACACAAGGTTTATCATGCCGCTCAGGAACAACCTGCTGACCCATCTTACCCAGCTTGAACAAATAAGGACCCTGGGGGATTTCCAGGAATTCATTACCTGGAATGTCATGGGAAAAGAATTCCTGCGGGCACTGGTGCAGTCGGACCGGAACTGGACCAGCCACTGGATGCAATATCATAAAAAACTGGTAATGGTAAGCAAGGATCTGCTCGAACTGGTTGACTTCTGCATCGATGAGGACCGCATCCTCTGGGTAATTGGTTATTGATCGCCGGTTCAGCCATCTGGTTAATTTATGTATTACTGCTTGCTCTATCCGCCATTCGGATCTGCCTTCTTGACCCGCCAGGCGGACCTCCTTTCTGGATGCCCTGTTATTTAAAGCGCGGCTAATGGCCAGGATCCAGGAAGCTCATTTTACTTGATAACCAGCTCCATGGCTCAATGCCGGAATTCCCTGTTTTCTTATTTAGACTGCATAAATCTAAGCTCTAAGGGCTATGCTGCAATACATTGCTTAACAGAATTTTATGGTCTGATCCCAGGTGTGGCCCAATTTAGATTCACTGTGAAAAATCATAAGGATAAATCCCCATAAATACTTATGTTTGTAAGCATCACCAAGCCTTATTCAAATGCCCAGTTTTGTGATTACAGATAAATGCGATGGTTGCAAGGGCCTGGACAAAACAGCATGCCAGTACATATGTCCCAATGACCTGATGGTCCTTGACAGGGAAAGCAACAAAGCCATCAACAGGGCCCCGGAAATGTGCTGGGAATGTTACAACTGTGTAAAGATATGTCCCACACAAGCGATAGAAGTACGCGGTTACGCTGATTTCATGCCGCTCGGAGCCGTGGTCCAGCCCCTGAGAAGTTCCGATTCCATCATGTGGTCCGTAAAATTCAGGAACGGACAGGTCAAGCGATTTAAATTCCCTACCCGCACGACACCCGAGGGATCGGCAGAGCCGGATGCCGGTTTTGAATCTTCATCGGATGATCTTAGGAGTCCCCTGCTCCGCACAGAACCAGCCTCCACTGGACTGGAGGACCTTGAAAAAATCTGAGCAATGAGCATTGTGAATCAATTCGAAACCGTTGAAGTCCATACCGACATATTGATCCTCGGCGGAGGGATGGCAGCATGCGGAGCCGCCTACGAAGCCGCCCACTGGGCCAAAAAGAACAATCTGAGTGTATGCCTTGTCGATAAGGCCTCGATGGACCGGTCCGGAGCCGTGGCCATGGGTCTTTCGGCGATCAATATGTACCTGGGACTGAAAGATGGTAAGAACACCCTGTCCGACTATGTGAAGTATGTGAAGAACGACCTGATGGGGATCGCCCGCGATGACCTGGTGGCGAACATCGGCAGGCACGTGGATTCTTCGGTGCATCTTTTTGAGAAATGGGGACTCCCAATATGGAAGGATGAAGAAGGAAAATACGTGAACGAGGGACGCTGGCAAATCATGATCCATGGCGAATCCTATAAAACCATAGTCGCGGAAGCGGCCAAGAATGCACTGGCCGAACTGGGTGAAAGGGGCCTGTATTTCGAGAGGGTCTTCATCACCGATCCTATCATGGAGAATGAACGCTGCACCGGCGCCATCGGGTTCAGCGTGAGGGAAAACAAAGTTTATATTTTCCGTGCGAAAAGCGTGCTGGCCGCCATGGGAGGTGCAGTGCATGTGTTCAAGCCCAAATCCGTGGGCGAGGGACTGGGACGTTCCTGGTATCCGCCCTTCAATAGCGGGGCAAGTGCGTATTTTACCCTGAAGGCCGGTGCCGAAATGACCTGCCAGGAGGTTCGGTTCGTACCGGTCCGGTTCAAGGATGCCTACGGCCCCGTCGGTGCATGGTTCCTGCTCTTCCAGGCACAGGCAACCAATGCCTTCGGAGAGGATTATATGCAGACCAGAGCCGCCGAACTTGAAAAATGGGCACCCTACGGGAATGCCAAACCCACCCCGGCCAACCTGAGGAATTACCTGATGATGCTGGAGATAGAG
>CAZVLG010000283.1:0-10798 GCA_964627835.1 uncultured Bacteroides sp. | reverse complement strand
TATGATGTAAACCCCGAAGCCTACGAGATCATTCAAAAGGAAGTGAACAGCGAGATGACATTGAAGATCAAACTGGCCAGGGGTGGTGGCCAGGCCATACGTTTCATCCCATTGTAATTGAAACATTGTAAAAAGAGTTATATGCTATGAACAGAATAAAGCTTTCTTTCTCATCGTGTCTGTTCTGCCTGGGCTGCCTGCTGCAATTATCCACGGTTTCGGCTCAGCTGCAGGGATTTCAATTGCTCAATGAGCCCCTGGATATCAGTCCCGATTTCAAAGACTTTAAGAACACTTATTACCTGGCCGACAGGCTGGTCCGTTTTGATCCCCTGACAGGGCAGGGTGAATTGTCATACCAGCGTTATGAATATTCCACGCGCATCGCATTCAATAACATGATGGGAGTTTTACGGGCGGTGCCGGCCAATGAATTCCCCGAGTATGAATATGAGGCTTCGCCGGAATTGCCATTTTCCATCGAATTCTCATCACCCCGTACCCTTCGCATAAGGGCACGGTCAGGATTTGAAGCAGCACCCCTTGAGGAATCACTGATGCTGGTCGGTGGAAAAGCCCCGGAGGATCATTCCTGGAAGTATTCCCGGACAGATAAGGGACATCAGTATTCCTCCGAATTTGGCCGCGTGATCATTGAAACGGATCCCTGGCATGTGGCCGTTTATGATGCTGAAAACAACCTGCTGACCTCAACCCTTCATTACGACGACGTTTCCACGACCACCTTCACGCCCGTGCTTCCGTTCTCTTTTGTCCGCCGGGCAGGCGATTACTCGCGAAGCTTCTCCGCGACCTTTAGCCTGTCGGCCGGTGAAAAGATCTTCGGATGCGGGGAATCCTTCCAGGCATTTGACAAGAGGGGACAAAAAGTGGTCCTGTGGGTCGATGATGCCAACGGGGTACAGAACGAAACCATGTACAAGCCCGTCCCATTTTATATCAGCAGCCGCGGTTACGGAGTCTTTATGCATACTTCCGCACCCATAAGCTGTGATTTCGGAAAATATTTCAGCGGGGCCAATGCCATGATGATCGGGGACGAGGAGCTAGACCTGTTTATATTTATCGGTGAACCAAAGGATATCCTGCAGGAATACACCAACCTGACGGGCAAGGCTGAAATGCCTCCCCTCTGGTCCTTTGGGTTCTGGATGAGCCGTATAACGTATTTTTCCCAGGAGGAAGGGCTTGCAGTTGCGGATAAATTGAGGGTGCACCGGATCCCGGCCGATGTGCTTCATTTTGACACGGGCTGGTTCGAGACCGACTGGCGATGCGATTATAAGTTCTCCCCGACCCGGTTCCCCGATCCCGGGGGCATGATCGAAGAACTGAAGGAGAAGGGCCTGAGGACCTGTTTGTGGCAGCTGCCTTATTTTGTTCCCGAGAACTCGCTTTTTCCGGAAATCATTGAGCGGGGACTTTACGTTCGAAATCCCAAGGGAAACCTGACGTACGAGGATGCAGTCCTCGATTTTTCAAATCCCGAGACCGTTGAATGGTACCAGAACAAGATAGGAAGCCTCCTGGAGATGGGAGTTGGGGCCATCAAGGTTGACTTTGGAGAAGCTGCCCCTGCCAATGGCATATATGCTTCGGGCCGGACCGGGTTTTATGAACACAACCTGTACCCCCTGCGTTACAACAAGGCGGTTTCGGATATTACCGAAAAGGTAAACGGAGAACGCATCATCTGGGCCCGCAGTACATGGGCGGGTAGCCAGCGCTACCCCGTTCATTGGGGGGGTGATGCTGCCAATACCAATACGGCAATGGCTGCCACGCTGAGGGGTGGACTCTCGATCGGGGTATCCGGCTTCTCCTTCTGGAGCCACGACATCGGGGGCTTCGTGCAAAAAACCCCTGAAAATATTTACCGCCGCTGGACCCCCTTCGGGATGCTGACCTCCCATGTCCGGAGCCACGGTGCCCCCCCGACGGAACCCTGGGAATACGGGGAGGATTTCATGGACGCCTTCCGGAAAGCAGATGAGATGAGGTACAGGCTTATGCCATATATTTATGCGCAGGCCAGGGAGTGCAGCGAAATGGGCTGGCCCATGCTGCGCGCCATGTTCGTGGAATTTCCGGGGGACCCGGGCAGCTGGCTCATCGATGACCAGTACATGTTTGGGTCCGATATGCTCGTTGCCCCCTTGTTTGAAGACGGCCATGCACGGCAGGTATACCTTCCCCCAGGGGATTGGATCGATTATCAGACCGGGATGAGCTATCCGGGTGGCTGGCACCGGATCGAGGCGGGGGAGATCCCCATTGTGGTGCTGGTCCGGGACGGATCGCTGATCCCCCATATCAAGCTGGCCCAGTCCACGGCATTTATGGATTGGTCGGAGCTGGAACTGAAGATCTTTTCGGTGAAGTCGAAAACCGTTACGGGCAAGATCTGCCTGCCGTCCGAAAATATCCTGAGGGAGATAATGCTGGTTGAAAAAGATGATCTGTTCGTGGTGGCGGACGATCCCTTCCAGGGAAGGGTAAGCTACCGTGTGACGCGCTGACCTGGGCTGATGTGTACCCGAGATCACTTCCCCAGGCAGATCCAAACCAGAAACCGTCCTGTTCAATGAATCCATTACCCCATCCAGCCGCATTTGCATCTGCATATTCAAGGCAGGGCCGTAATCTGGTTTTGTGCATTATGCTTGGACTTGGCCTGGTGCTCCCCGGGACAGCAACCGGGCAGTATGCCCATCCATTTCAGGACCCGGGCCTGCCGGTTGAGAAGAGGATTGACAACCTCCTGTCCCTGATGACGCTGGACGAAAAAGTTGCCTGCCTGGGCACAAGGCCCGACATACCCCGGCTGGGAGTAAAGGGAGCCGGTCACGTGGAAGGATTGCATGGCCTGGCCCAGGGGGGGCCCAGTAACTGGGGACAGAGGAATCCCCAGGTTACCACCATCTTTCCACAGGCCATTGGCCTGGCCGAATCCTGGGACACTGCCCTGATCCGAAGGGTGGCGGCCATTGAAGGGTATGAGGCGCGGTATATGTTCCAGAGTAAGTATGAGCGCGGGGGACTGATCGTTCGTGCTCCGAATGCCGATATAGGCCGGGATATCCGGTGGGGACGGACCGAAGAATGTTTCGGTGAGGACGCCTGGTTCAATGCCAGGATGGTCGTCCAGTTTGTCAGGGGATTGCAGGGCGACCATCCGAAATACTGGATGACTGCATCCCTCATGAAGCATTTCCTGGCCAACAGCAATGAAAACGGCCGGGATAGCAGTTCGAGTGATTTTAGCGAGCGCCTGTTTCATGAATATTATGCCTATCCCTTCTATAAGGGGATCACGGAGGGAGGCAGCAGGGCCTTTATGGCAGCCTATAATGCCCATAACGGCATACCCATGACGGTGCATCCCGTCCTGAAAGACGTTACCATAGAGCAGTGGGGTCAGGACGGCATCATCTGCACGGACGGGGGTGCCTGTCGCATGCTGGTCAGTTCTCACCACTACTACCGGGACCCGGACCTGGCGGCTGCGGCTTGCCTCAAGGCAGGCATTAATCAGTTTCTGGACAAATACAGCAGCGGTGTCTACGGGGCCCTGGAGAAAGGATACCTGGAGGAGGCTGACCTGGATGCAGCCCTCAGGGGCGTTTTCAGGGTAATGATCAGGCTCGGGCAGATCGATCCCGGTGAGATGGTTCCCTACCAATCGATCGGCCTGAAGGACACCCTGGATCCGTGGATGACCGAAAAGCACCGGCAGGCCGCCCTGGAAGCAACAAGGGAAACCATTGTACTGCTAAAAAACGATAAGCAGACACTGCCGCTGGACCGGGACGAAATCAGGTCCATTGCCGTTATTGGTGCGCTGGCCGATACTGTGATGCTGGACTGGTACAGCGGGACTCCCCCATACCGGGTAACTCCGCTTCAGGGGATCCGGACCCATGCCGGTCCATCCGTGGAAATAAGGTATGCAAGGAATAACCTGGATAACCGGGCGGTTAAAGCTGCAGGGGAAGCCGATGTGGCCGTTGTTGTTGTCGGGAACGATCCGACCTGCGGGGCCGGATGGGCAAAATGTCCCGATCCGGGTGAAGGCAAGGAGGCCGTCGACCGCATGTCCATAACCCTGAAAGGGGAATCGCTGGTTCAACAGGTGTATCAGTCCAACAGGAACCTCATCGTTGTCCTTCAGAGCAGCTTTCCGTATGCGATAAACTGGACCCAGGAGAACATCCCGGCCATCGTTCACCTTACCCACTGCAGCCAGGAGACCGGGAATGCCCTGGCCGACGTACTGTTTGGAGATTACAACCCGGCCGGCCGGCTGGTTCAGACATGGCCTGTTTCCATGGATGAGCTTCCGGAAATGATGGATTACGATATCACCCGCGGGCGCACTTACCAGTACGGGGAGCATAAACCCCTTTACCCATTTGGACATGGGCTCAGCTATTCAAGGTTTTCCTATTCAAACCTGAAGCTCGTCTCGAAAGAAATACACGCGGCCGGCATCCTGGATTTGACGGTCGATGTCTCAAATAACGGCCCCTTCGATGGGGATGAGGTGGTACAGCTGTATGTCTCCTACCTGGATTCAAAGATCGGGAGGCCTAACCTGGAATTGAAAGACTTTCAAAGAATCTTCATCCGGAGCGGAGAAACGGTTACCCTGAGGATGTCGGTAAGGGGAAGCGACCTGGCATACTGGAACGAAACGAAGGGCAGCTTCGAGGTGGAGAAAGGCAGGCTCAGGCTCATGCTCGGCACTTCCTCGGAAGACATAAGACTTTCGGATATTGTAAACATAGATTAATACCATAATCATAAAATACGAATGAAATGAAAAAGATGCTGTTTCTGACTGTCCTGGTTGCCACCGCAGGGTGCGCCCGGATGCATACCCGCGAGGCCCCTGATCCTTATGAGTCTCAGATCGACTCCCTGATCGGGATAATGACCCTGGAGGAAAAAATTGGGATGATCCATGCCAGTTCATCCTTTACTTCCGGAGGCGTGGAACGCCTTGGAATTCCCGAGCTGGTCATGAGCGACGGTCCTCACGGCGTGCGGTTTGAACACGGGCGGGACTGGGTTCGCGATGAAAATGCAGATGACTCCGTCACCTATTTACCTACTGGCATCTGCCTGGCCTCAACCTGGAATACGGACCTGGGATACAGGTTTGGCGCGGTCCTGGGCAACGAAGCCAAGGCCAGGGGCAAGGACATCATCCTGGGGCCCGCCGTAAACATCATTCGTACACCCCTGAACGGACGGAACTTTGAGTACTTCAGCGAAGATCCCTTTTTAGCATCCAGGATGGCGGTGGCATACATAAATGGAGTGCAGGACCAGGGCATTGCAGCCTGTGTAAAGCATTATATTGCCAACAATCAGGAAGAGAACCGTTTCGAGGTCAATGTAAAGATGGATGAACGGACCCTGCGTGAAATTTACCTGCCGGCCTTCAGGGCTGCCGTCCAGGATGCAGGGGTGCTGACCGTCATGGGGGCATTCAACCGGTTCAACGGGCAGTATTGCTCCCATCATGAATACCTGGTCAACGAACTTTTAAAGAAAGAAATGGGATTTGAGGGATTGCTGATGAGCGATTGGGCCGCGGTGCACGATACCCGTGAAGCCTTGCTTTACGGTTGCGATATTGAAATGGGAACCGACCTGACCATGCTCCCCGATCCCGACTTCAGCCGGTTTTACCTGGCGGATTCCGCCTTGGCCATGGTTCGCCGTGGAGAGGTGGATGAAAGCGTTGTGGATGAAAAAATCCGCCGGATCCTCCGTGTAATGTACAGGATACACATGTTTGGTGAACGCAGCCCCGGAGCCGTCAATACCCCGGAAAACCAGGACTTGGCGCTGAAAGTGGCCGAAGAGGGCATCGTCCTGTTGCAGAACGACGGGATCCTGCCCTTGGATGACGGCAGGGTGAAAAGGATCCTGGTCGTGGGGGATAATGCAGTTCGCAGGCATGCATTTGCAGGCGGAAGCTCACAGGTCTGCGCCAAATACGAGGTAACACCACTCGAGGGAATACGGAACCTGGCCGGCGGGCTGGCCGAGGTCGAATTCTGCCCGGGCTACGAGGTCACACGTGAAAATACCACGAACGAAGGGTTGATCCTGGAGGCTGCCGGGAAAGCCCGGGAAGCGGATGCCGTGATCTTCATCGGGGGCTGGATCCATAATTACGATGCCACCGAATGGGGAATTGATGCCTATGATGCAGAGGGCATCGATAAAAAAAGCACCGCCATGCTTTACGGGCAGGACGAACTAATACGGGCCCTGGTCCGTGCCAATGCCAATACCGTCGTTGTTTTGATGGGAGGGGGACCGGTGGATATGGAAGCCTGGATTCAGGATGCGAGGGCCGTGGTCCAGGCCTGGTACCCCGGCATGGAAGGGGGAAATGCAATCGCCAATATACTGTTTGGGCGTGCCAATCCATCCGGAAAACTGCCCATGACCTTTGCCAGGAAACTGGAGGACAACCCGGCTCACTCGATAGGCGAGTACCCCGGAGAGGGACTGGAGGTTCAATACAAAGAGGGGATTTTTGTGGGTTACCGTTATTTTGACAGCTATGAGGTGGAACCCCGTTTTTGTTTTGGACATGGACTTTCCTACACGAGTTTCGAATACTCAGATATGAAAATCAGAAAAAAAGGGGACAAGATCATTGTCAGCTGCTCGGTAAGCAATACCGGGGGGATGGATGGCGCCGAGACCATACAGGTCTATGTGAGAAGCCTGGATCCGGGAACCCAAAGGCCTTACCGGGAGTTGAAGGGATTCAGCAAGGAATACCTCTCAACGGGTGAATCCAGGACGGTCTCCATCGAACTGGGGAAGAAGGCATTTGAATATTTCGATGAAACACTGCATGAATGGCGATCTGAAAAGGGCCGGTATGAGATCCAGGTTGGGAATTCATCGAGGGAGATACGGCTGAGCGGGGAGATCAGCCTGTGAATGGCAAATCATAATCCCTGCCTTTCCTTGTACTTCGAGGGCAGTACCTTGAATTCCGCCTTGAATTTCTTTGAAAAATACCGGGGATCACTGAAGCCAACCATATAGGTGATCTCGCTGATGGTGAGCTGGCTCTGAAGGAGCAGTTCCACCGCCTTTTTCAGGCGGACATGCCGGATCAGTTCGATCGGCGTTTTCCCGGTCAGTGCCAGGGTCTTCTTGTAGAGGTGTACCCGGCTGATGCCAAGCTCCCTGCTGAGCTTCTCAACGGAAAAATCGGTTTTGGACAAATTATCCTGTATGAGCTTGAGTATCTTGTTCAGAAGCTTTTCATCCAGGGAGGTTATGGTCTCGCTGTTTGCCTCGATGCGGAGGCTTTTCTGGTAATCCTTGATAAACTTCTCACGCAGGCAGAGCAGATACTCGATCCGGGATTCAAGGATCTCGAAGCTGAAGGGTTTGGTGATGTATTCGTCGGCTCCCTGTTTAAGCCCGTTGATCCGGTCCTGCTGGGTTGATTTGGCTGTCAGAAGGATGATCGGGATGTGAGAATACTGTGCATCTGTTTTAATCCTGTTGCAGAGCTGAATGCCGTCCATAACCGGCATCATGATGTCGCATACCAGCAGGTCGGGATGTGTTTTCTCCAGAAGCTCCAGGGCCTGCATGCCGTTCCCTGCTTCCAGAATGTTATACCTTTCCGAGAGGCTGTCTTTCAGATAGAAGCGAAAATCAGCATTGTCCTCGACCAGCATCAGGGTTTTCTTACTTGCATCCAGCACGGATTCCGGATCTTCCGGATATGCCGGTTTAATGGCTTTTTCAGCATCCGGATCCACCACGATTCCCTCGGTGGCCGTTATCCTGTCCCGGTTCACCGGAAGCCTGACGGTAAAGCAGCTGCCCTTTCCGGGTGAACTCTCCACGCTTATGGTACCCCTATGCAGCTCGACAAAATCCTTTGTGAGGGACAGCCCGATCCCGCTGCCTTTCGTTATGAACGGATCGGGAAGATCGGTCTGGTAAAACCTTTCGAACAGTTTTTCCTGGTCGTCTTCCCTGATGCCGATGCCGTTGTCCTCCACTTTGATCACCAGCGTTTCCATGTTCCCCTCGCTGATGATCCTGGTAATGACGTTGATGCTTCCACCCTCCGCCGTGAATTTGAAGGCATTGGACAGGAGATTGACAATGATCTTCTCGATTTTGTCCCTGTCAAACTGCATGTACAGTTCTGAATGGTATGGAAGGAATTTCAGGTCAATGTTTTTTGCTTCCGTCAGGTCGTTAAAGGAATTTACGGTCTGTTCGATCAGATTGACGATGTTCCCGTAAATCGGGTTCAGTGCCAGTTTTTTCTCTTCAGCCTTTCTGAAATCAAGGAGTTGGTTGACCAGGTTCAGCAGGCGGCTGGCATTCTGGTACATCAATTCCAGATGCTTTTTGGTACTCCCGTCCAGGTTGGTTTTCAGCAGCCTTTCAAGGGGCGTTAAGATCAAGGTAAGAGGGGTCCTGAATTCATGGCTGACGTTTGTAAAGAACCTGGTTTTGAGGATGTTAAGCTCATGCTGTCTTTCAGATTCCTCGATGGCCTGTTCCTTCAGATATTTATTCCTTTCCCGGGCCAGCAATATTTTCCGCATGAAAATAATCAGTACGATGGAGAGAATGGAATATGCCAGGTACGCCACCCATGTCCTGTACCAGGGGGGAAGGATGACAATATTCACAAGGCTTTCCGAATTTCCCCATTCCGATGTAAAATCAGAGGCCTGCACGATAAAAACATATTTGCCCGGATTCAGGTTGGTAAAGGTGGCTTTACGGTCCTGCCAGTTCGTATAAATCCACTGCTCATTGAATCCCTGAAGTTTGTACCGGTAATTGATTTTCTTCGCACCCAGGAAATCAATGATCACAAATTTGAGAGAAAACATATTCTCCTTGTAATTAAGTCGAATGGTTTCATCATCCAGGACTGCTGAATGAATGGTTTTCCTGACCCCGGCCCTTCTTCCCGGGTCGACTTCATTTCCGAAAATTTCCAGTCCCACGATATGGGTGATGTAATTCCGCCGCTTAACCTGGTCGTTTTCGGGAAGGAACAGGTTGAAACCATTGAAACCTCCGAAAATCAGTTCACCCCTGCTTGTCCTGAGTGCCGAGCCTTCGTTGAATTCCCGTCCCTGCAGGCCGTCGGATTCGGAATAGTTCACGGTATAATGGCTCAGGTAACTGCCATCATCGTCATAGGTAAGCACCAGTTTCGATAATCCGTTGGAAGTGCCGAGCCAGATGTTGTGATGGTCGGATTCAAGGATGGACATGATGGAATTGTCCGGCAATCCGTTTTCAGAGTTGAATTTTATGAACGTATGGTTTTGCTTTACAAAGAGATTAAGCCCATCTCGTGTTCCCGCCCAGATGTTACCCCTGGAATCGCAGAATACCTTGTACACAAAATTGTCGCTCAGGCTTGTTTTCGAATAGATGTCGTTTGCGAAATGAATGAACCTTGATGTCGAACGATCCAGGACAAAAATCCCGAAATCCGTTCCGAACCAGATATTTCCCTCCTCATCCTCCGTGATGTCCATGACAAAATTCGCATTCAGTGAATTGATGCCCGTTCCGCTGTAATGATAAAAGACATTTTTTGCACGGTCGAACAGGTCCAGTCCCCCCCCCAGGGTGCCCACCCATAAGTTGCCATGCGAGTCCTCGAACAGATCCCAGACCTTATTGTCGCTGATCGAGTTCGGATCATCCGGGTCGTGCAGGTAGTTTGTGAATTTTATCCCGTCATAGCAGGATAATCCCCCGTGGTAGGTTCCAATCCACAAATGGTTATTGGCATCAACCCAAAGCGACACGATCACATTGCTTTGCAGGTGGTTTGGGTCATCTGGATTGGCGGTGATGCTTGAGAAGCGGTTGTTTTTCCGGTCAAAATATACCAGGCCCTGCCCGTTTGTCCCGATCCAGAGGTTGCCGGCATGATCCTCTGCAAAGCAATTAACATCATTGTAGGGCAGGGTATTCTCATCGTTCGGATAATTGACGTAATGAAAAAAACGGAACAGGTTCTGGTGATAAAAATTAACACCCTGCTTGAAGGTGCCGACCCAGATGATGCTGTCGCTGCTTTTATAGAGATCGGTTACCACATTCTGGCTCAAACTGTTCTCGTTGTAGGGTTCGTGTGTTACATATTCGATGGATTTCAGGTTCCTGTCCAGAATGTTTATGCCCCCATGATCGGTGCCGATCCATATCTTGTTCTGAAAGTCCTGGACCAATCCGGTAACAATGTTGGAGTTGAGCGCGGGCCTGGAGTCGGTGTTGAAAGCTTTTATGTTTTCTGAACGGTCTATCCTGAAAACACCCAGGGCTTCATCGTTGCAGAAAAGCCAGAGGTTGTTTTCATCGTCAACGAACATTTCATACTCGTGGCGAACGTTGCCATACAGGTCCTGGATTACCTGGATTCTCCTGGTGACCTGATTGGAATGGACATCCAGGACCTCGATCAATCCGTTGCGGTGGGTTACATAAAGTGAATCCGCACGTATGACCAGATTGGAAATATCGGAGGAGGAGATGGAATATACATCGGCGGGATCAGGATCCAGCAGGATGTTCCTGTTTGTGATCAGGTTGTGTTTCAGGATACCAATGCCGGGTACCCTGAAAAAAAGGGTGCTGTCTCCATGGGGGACGACCAGGTTTATATTATACAGATAATAACTGTTCCCCTCGCATACGATATTGAAATTACCGGTAAATACTTCCGTATTCGGATTGA
>CAZVLG010000282.1:0-3995 GCA_964627835.1 uncultured Bacteroides sp. | reverse complement strand
TAAGTTAGAATTACTGTGCTACTCCATTTTCTGAGCAATTCAAAGAGTGGGAGGATTGCGTTTCTTTTTTCTGTTTCTTCGATGAATAATGATGTGAAAGCTGTAATGCTGTCTACTGATATTCTTGCAATGTTTTTTGTCAGGACGAGTGTTTCTATTTCTCCTCCTCCTTCGTCGAGCATTGTTTTCACTTTTTCCGGAGTGTATTCTAAAAAAAAGAATTTGTTTTCTTTCTCGTATTTTTCCATGTCCCACGCCTTTTCAGACTCAGGGGTAAATTCCTCATCCTGCGTTTCCGGATTGTTTTCGGTATCAAACAGGTTCTCCACATTATAGAACATGACGGTCAATACCTGTTCCTTCTTCTGAGCGGGAACAAGGGTGATCAGCAGTATTCCCAATCCTGTCAGGAAGGCTTTTTTCATGGCTGGATATGATTTTTTGGAAGTATAAAAATACGATTGTTGAAGTGAATTTGTTATATTTAATCTGAATTCTTCACAAATAGTTTCATGGATCAGCAGAACGAGGAGTTACTGAAACGGATTGCCAAACTGGTCAAACAGAACCAGGAACTGATCGAACACCACGAGCGCCTGACCAGGGAGAACGAAAAGCTCCAGACCAAGATTGACAATTATAAAGTCATCCTTGCCGATATGAAAGACAAGGGTGCCGAGGTCGATGAAAGCATGATCGACCGGCCCCGGTCTCTCAAATTTAAGATGGCTACCGTGCTTTTTGCCAACATCCATGGGTTTTCACAGATCCAGGAGGGGATGGATTCCGAGAAACTGATGGATGAGCTGGACCAGGTCCTCTGGCAGTTCGACGAGCTCCTGAAAAGGTACAACATACACAAAATCAAGACGATAGGTGATTCCTACATGTGTGCAGGCGGGATCCCCGTGAAGAACATCACCAACCCGGTGCAGGTCGTCCTTGCGGCCCTCATGATGCGGCAATACCTGAAGGACCTGAAGAAAGATCCCAAAAGCGGCCAGCAGATCTGGAACATGAAGATCGGGATCCATACGGGTCCGGTCACGGCCGATATGGTGGGCAAGCGGAAGGTTTCCTACGACATCAAGGGGGATACGGTGAACATTGCCAGCCGGATGGAATCCTCCGGGGAGATCGGGAAGATCCTAGTCTCGGTCATGACCAATGAACTGGTGAAGGAATTTTTTATCTGCGATTATTACGGCAAATTGCCGGTGAAGTATAAGGGTGACCTGGAAATGTTCGAGGTCAAGGGACTCCGGCCCGAGTTTTCGGTAAATGGCGAGGGAATGGTACCGAACGATATGTTCGACACCAAGTTCAAGCTGATCCAGTTCACCGACATCCAGGAGATCATCCTCGACAAGCTGGAAAAGGAATTGCCCCAGTACCTTTATTACCATAATGTGAAGCATACGGTCGACGTAGTGACCGAAGTGGAGTTGATCGGATGGGCGGAAGGATGCACGGACGATGAGATCCTCCTGCTGAAGACCGCGGGACTCCTGCATGATGCAGGCCATACCATCGGGTATGACGGCCACGAAAAACTGGGTTGCGGCATGGCCAGGGAATTCCTGCCGAAATACGGCTATACGGAGGAACAGATCGAAAGGATCTGCGAGATCATCATGGCCACCCAGATGCCGCCTCAGCCCAAAGACCTGCTTCAAAAGATCATCTGCGATTCCGACCTCGACTACCTGGGCCGCAGCGATATGATCCCGGTCTCCAACACCCTTTACAAGGAATTGAAGGAACAGAACAAGATCGGGACATTCAATGACTGGAACAAGCTGCAGATCAAATTCATCTCGGGGCACCAGTATTTTACGGAAACCGCACGAAGCCTGCGGGAGGTGAACAAGCAGAAGCAGATCGAGCGCATCGAGAAGCTGATCGTCGAGGAGTAGCGTAACCGTTTGCACAAAAGGTGCCCCTGCGGCTGGCGTATTCTCAATCCTTCTTCCCAACTTGAATTGCTCAAATTATTATTTTAACTTATGTCTGAATAATATAAAAGTTCCTACCTATGTCCAACCTTAACGAAGCATTGATCCGGGCGGTTTTTGAGGAGATGGTTAAATTCCGTCCTGCCCTTTCAAAATATACCCTGATGGATGAAGATGAGGAAGAGGAAGTGGTGGATTACCGTATTCTGGGTGACCAGATCATAAAGAATTACCCCTGGCCCATCGGCGTGGAGCTGAGAAGGCTTTTTTCAGCCTCGATGCGTGACCTCAACAGGCAGCGCCTTGATCAAATCTTCAAGACCATTGAAAGGTCCATGCAGTTTGTATCGTTTGTCATGCTCTCGCAGATCTGGCAGGACACTATAAAAAAACGAATCAGCATTCCGGATAATGTCAAGCAGGAATTTGGGAATCGAATCCTGGTTTTAAGCATGGGAAATTTTGCCTGGATGATCCGGACCATGGGCAATCTTTATGTGGATCAGAAGTGCGAATGGTTTATGCCGGAGATCTGCGAAAACTTCGATAAGAAATTCTATGCTGCGCTGGATTTCTGGGTGCCGGAGCGGAACGAGATCGGGCACTACCAGATCAATCTGACCCAGGAGGAGATCGAGAAGCGATGCGTGGAGTATGAAGAAAAGCTGACCCTGATCCTGGCCAAGATCGCTTTCTTTGCCAAGTACCGCCTTGTTTCAGTGCGGGAAATCAAGGTGAAGAAAGCCAAGAACCGGGAAGCCCGCTTCCAGCATGTAGTTGACCTTCTGAACAGTTCGGACTCCGATTTTGCTGCCAGCGAGATTGAAGAGGCCATTTACTCGGAAAGCCATTCGGTGCTGCTGATGAAAACCATTAAGTCCATCGATGAATACCTGAACCTTTCCCCCTTGATTATGGATACCCACTGTGAGGTACTCGACACCAAGGAGAAGTTTGGCATCAAAAAGGATATCTTCATGTACACCAAGTTCAGGAACGACCATCTCATGTACCTGGGAACCGAAGTCACGGAGAAATGCGACTTGCGTGCCCTGAGTAATTACGGGCAACTGGTGGAGGAATTCAAGGAGCTGCTTTCGACCATTTCCCCGCAAGCAGTTGCAGCAGAGACTTGAAATAAAAGCCGATACAATCAGCATAGTTCATGAAGTCTGAAACCACTAAATCCCCTAATCTTTATGATTGCATCATCGAATCCCTTTAAATTCCTTGACAGCTACACCCGCGAAGACCGGGAGATTTTTTTCGGGCGCGACCGGGAGATCGAGGAATTGTATCAAAAGGTTTTCGAAGGAAAGATCTTACTGCTTTACGGTGTATCCGGCACTGGAAAGACTTCGCTGATTAATTGTGGCCTGGCCAACAAGTTCGAGGACAGCGACTGGCTGCCGCTGAGCATTCGCAGGGGAGGTGATATTCACAGAAGCCTGGTTTCTGAACTCGGGAAGGTAGCGCTCACTCCGCTTAAAAAGGGAACGGGCCTGGTCGAATCGATGCATTCGATTTACCTGGATCACTTCAAGCCCATCTACCTGATTTTTGACCAGTTTGAAGAACTTTTCATATTCGGTGACCGCCAGGAACGGGATGAATTCATAAACAGTATAAAGGAATTGGTTGATTCGGATGTGCAGTGCCGCCTGATATTTTCCATCCGCGAAGAGTACCTGGCCGGAGTTACTGAATTCGAGACGGTCATTCCTGATTTCCTTTCCAACCGTATGCGGGTGGAGAAAATGACCCGGAAGCATGCGGTCGAAGTGATCGAAGGCCCATGCCGGGTGCATGGCATTGAGGTGGAAGAGGGATTTTCCGCAAACCTGTTGGATAAACTGAATCCTGATACAAACGAGATCGAGCTGACTTACCTCCAGGTTTTCCTGGATAAAATTTTCAAGCTATCCCGGGAGGGTAAAGGTGAACTGAAGTTTACCCTCAGGATGCTTGATGCGGCCGGAGATGTCAGCGACCTGCTCGGAAGCTTTCTCGAAGAGCAGGTCCGCGATATGGAAGATCCTG
>CAZVLG010000281.1:0-6116 GCA_964627835.1 uncultured Bacteroides sp. | reverse complement strand
GAAAACCTGTGCGCCAGACAATGGTTCAAGGCCGTGGTTACCGACAATCACGGTTGCACGGCGGAGGATTCCGTCATGCTCACCGAGCCGGGCGTCCTGCGCGCCGATATTACATTCTTCCAGGATGTAAGCTGCTGGGGGGGAAATGACGGTACAGCTACGGTCATGGTCTGGGGAGGCACCGAACCTTACAGCATCCTGTGGGATGATCAGGCCGGGACCACGGATGCGACCGTAAGCGGCCTGGGACCGGGATGGTACCGGGTGATGGTAACGGATGACGGGGCGAAAACCGCAATGGACAGTGTATACATTTCAGAACCCGGGAAGCTGGTGCTTGAAAAGGATCATCCGGAGGTAATCTGTGCCGGCACTGAAGACGGTTATATAAATCTCAACGTGACAGGTGGGACCCAACCCTATACGTTTGCCTGGTCGAACGGGAAATTCTCGAAAGACCTGGATAACCTGGCTGCAGGAACCTATTCGGTCATCATAAGTGACCAGAACGATTGCGCGATTCACGATACGACCCGGATCGATTCCATCGACAGTTACGAGGGACTCGAGATCTGCATGGTGACGGTCATCGATGGTGTGAACCTTATCGTATGGGAGCGGCCCGATGTGCCCGGCATTGACCACTTCAGGATCTACCGCCATTCCGTCGATTTCGGGTATGTCGAGATCGGGAGGGTCCCCTACGACAGCCTGAGCATCTTCTACGATTACGCCTCCGTGCCCGGGGAGATCTCCCATTTTTACAAGATATCCACGGTGGATATCTGCGGCAATGAATCGGAGCTGAGCGATTACCATAAGACCATGCACCTCACGGCCAATGTGGGCACATCGGGAGAGGTAAACCTGATCTGGGAAAACTATGAAGGCTTTGTATTCCCGGGTTATGACCTGTTCCGGGGAAGCGATCCCGGGGATATGTCAGAGATCCGTTCCCTTCCCAGCAATGTCACCAGCTTTACGGACCTGAACCATCCTGCCGGCACACTCTATTACCGTACCCAGGTGGAAAGGCCGGAACCCTGTATCCCGACCTCGGCCAAAAAGGCCGGCACGGGACCCTACCATCATTCCCTCTCGAACATGGATGATAATAAGCTCAAGACCCGGACCGGGGAGAAACATCTGGCGAACCTCCTGGAAATAATTCCGAATCCGGCAAATGACCACGTTTTGATCCGGTTCGATAACCCGGGGGGAGGGATATGCCGGCTCAGCATAAGCGATGTGGCCGGGAAAGTTGTACGGGTGTTGGAGGATATGGGAGGCAATTCCGTAATGCTTGAACTGGCGGGTTTCCCGCCCGGCATTTATATCGTCCGTATCGATGGTTCAGTGCGGCTTCAGGGCATGCTGGCCGTGGAATGAACGGGCGCAGAACCGGGATTGCCCTGGTTACGGCAACGGGACGGTCAATAATCAGGATTGATTGACCCTCAGGATCAGTCCCACACCCCTTATAGTATCGAGCGAGACAGAAATTTCCGGCTGGAGGTATTTGCGCAGCCGGGTGACAAATACGTCCATCGAGCGGCCCAGGAAGTAATCGTTTTCCCCCCAGAGGTCTTCCAGTATCTTTTCCCGTTTGAGGACCTGGTTTTTGTTTTCTACCAGGTATTTCAGGAATTCGGCTTCTTTCAGGGTCATCTGGTGTTTCCGCTCGAAGCCGGAAAGCGTAAGTTCGTCGAAGCGGAATTCAAATTGTCCGACGGCCACCGGTCCAACACCAGCATTCCCGGAACGCCGCAGGATGTTCTGGATCCGGAGGATGAGTTCCTCCACCTCGAAGGGTTTGGTGATATAATCATCGGCACCCAGTTTGAGTCCCTTAATTCGGTCCTCCTTCTGGTTCCTTGCGGTCAGGAAGATCACCGGCATTTCGGGATCGATTTTGCGGATCTGGCGGGCAAGGTCCCATCCATTCATGGCAGGCATGATGATGTCAAGGATGCAGAAATCCACATGTTCGTTGCGGAACATTTCGAGTCCCATTTTCCCGTCCTCCGCCTGAAGAATGGTAAATCCGTTCATTTCCAGGTACTGCGAAAGGATACTCCGAAGGTCCGTATCGTCTTCAGCCAGCAGAATGTTCATTGTTCAATGGTATGTTTATGATAAATGTACTTCCTTTTCCCGGGATACTCCGAAGTTCGATTTCGCCTCCATGGGCGGTGACGATTTGTTTGACATAATACAATCCCAGTCCCAGTCCCTTTACGGTTTTGAAATCCCCTTTCCCCGCCCTGTAAAACTTATCAAAGATATGTTTCTGATCCTCTTTTTTAATTCCGATTCCGTTATCGCGGATCCGGATGGTCAGGTTATTATTCAGGCTAACCTCGATGTCGATCGCGGGAGTTGTTTCGCAGTATTTCAATGCGTTGCCGAGCAGGTTGTTCAGGACCGTGGTCATGTGGATCTCATCAATGCGCACGTAATCCTTATCCAGGTCGTATTTTGTATTAATGGCAATGTCCTTCCCGGTATTTTCCAGCTTAAAGAGCTTGATCTTTTCCTCCATGAATTCGTAGATGTGCACCTGGTTTTTCTTCAGCCTTACCTGGTCCTTTTCCCAGATGCTGATTTCCAGGATGCGGTCGATCAGCTCGGTCAGGTGTTTGTTCTGCTTGTTGATCATTTTGGAGATCTGCTGGATGCGGGACTGGTCCTTCTGTATGCTTTCGTTGCTGAGGGTTGTGGATGCAACGGCAATGGTCGAAAGCGGGGTTTTTAACTCGTGGGTCATGTTGTTGATAAAATCCGTTTTCAGGTCCGAGAGCCGCTTCTGGATCATCATGTTGCGCATGGTCAGGGTAAAGACCAGCAGGACGATCAGGATGGTCAGCACGGCAAGGACCAGGGTGATGATCATATCCCTGTATATGATCAGGGTTTTGTGGGTGAAATCGACCAGGTAATCGTACCGGATGCGGAAAAAGTTCCCTTCGACGGAATAGGAATCGGCATGAAGGGCATGGTGGAGGCTGGCGGACAATTCCCCCGTGGTGTCCCTGAAAACGGGAATCACCCGGTCCCAGTCAAGCAGTGACAACTCGGAAATGTAATACCCGGAACGGAAGTCCGGGTCGGCACCGGCCTGCTCCAGGTACTCCCTCAGGAAGTCGTCCGGCTTCCGGTGCTTGGCGAGGACCCTTGAGAATGCAGCCAGGACCTGGACATTCAACGAATCCTGTTCTTCCCCCGGAAGGGCATTTTGGTAACGGAACAGAAAATCCTCCGCGTACAGGTCGAACAGGTAAAAAACGGAATCGGCGGTGTACTCGGGCTGTGTGGCTTCGTACTCGTACAGGGCCTGCCGAACCAGCGCTCCATACCGCATATCGAACTGTTCCCGCTTGGTCTCGAAGGTTACGGAGATGTTGTAAACCTGGACGATAACCAGCACCACAAGGGCGAAGGTACTCAACAGTATGGATATGCGTGGTTTCATTGCCGGTTTATTCAGTTATCAAATATCCGAATCTATTTTCTTATATGCGAGAAAGATTTTGAATGTTAACCTGACATTAACCTGGCGTTAACCCGGAGCAGTTGATTTCTGCCGTACTTTTGATTCCGACAGAACAATTCAACCATCAAATACTCAAAGACCATGAAAAAGAGAACCATTGCATCACTGGCCGCCGCATTCGGCGTATTTCTGGTGATAAACACCCCGCTGCTTGCGCAGGGAACGGGTGTGGCGGTAAAACCCGAAGTAAGGGAACATGAACAGGAGCGTGTACGGATCGAGGCCGAGCGTGCAGCAAGAGACCACGTAGGCACCTATGTTTTTGCCAGCACTTCTTCCTCGGAGAAAAATTCGAAGCTCACCATCTCGAAGGACTACGACGGTGAGTCGACGATGAAAACAGGAACCTTCAACGTTGCGGAAGGTGTCACAAGGATCCGCATCAGCATATCTGGCTTTGTAAAGTCAGGGAAGATAGGACTTGAGGTTTACCTTCCCGGGAAGAAGGAGCTTCAGAAGCTTACCATCGACGACTCGGCCAACATCGAATGGTCGCAATCCATCAACATCCAGGAAGGCGACACCAAATACTTCGGTGAATGGAGCTATGTGGTCAACGCCGAGAACGCCAAGGGATTTTACAGCCTGTCGCTGAATACGTATTAAGGTGCCGGAATTTTGCGGTCACGGCAGTTTTACATCCCGGATCCGCTTAAAAAAGGGATGATCCTTTAAAAAATTACCCATCCATACTCATTCCCCGATCCCTGTGTCTGCCTTTGTGTATTCGCAGGGATCTTTTTTTGTATAAAAGGCTTTCCATAGTGCTTATTTTTTTTTCGGCGATGGAAGCTTTATTTATTTGCCTGTCTGGCCCAGCTGTCGCGCAGTGTGGTCGTACGGTTGAATACAGGTTTTTCCGGGGTGCTGTCCGGATCAAGGCAGAAATACCCCAGGCGCTGGAACTGGAATTTATCCCCGGGCTTTGCGCTTTTCAGTCCGGGCTCGACATACCCGGTCCTGACTTCGAGGGAATCCGGGTTCAGGTTCGCCCTGAAATCCTGTCCATCCGGGGCCTTATCCGGCACCTCCGTATTAAAGAGCCTGTCGTAGAGCCTCACTTCAGCCTGGAGCGCGTGCCTGGCCGATACCCAGTGCAGGGTGCCCTTCACCTTGCGGTTGCTCTGGGGTGCGCCGCTTTTTGTTTCCGGGTCGTAGGAGCAATGCAGTGCCGTGACCTTTCCTTTTTCATCCTTGATGACCTGCTCGCACTTGATGATGTAGGCACTTTTCAGCCGCACCTCTCTTCCCGGAGCCAGGCGGAAGAACTTGCCGGGCGGGTCTTCCATGAAATCATCCCGTTCGATGTAGATCTCCCTGCTGAAAGGGATCTTCCTTGTCCCCATGCTTTCGTCTTCCGGGTTGTTCACCGTTTCCATCCATTCCTCCTTTTCTTCGGGGTAATTCGTGATGATGATCCGAAGCGGGTCCAGCACGCCCATCACGCGGGGCGCTTTTTTGTTCAGGTCCTCCCTCAGGCTGAATTCCAGGAGTCCTACGTCAATAATCCCGTCCACCTTGGTTACCCCGATGGTTTCTGCAAAATTCCGGATGGATTCGGGGGTAAAGCCCCGGCGCCGGAGTCCCGAAATGGTGGGCATCCTCGGATCGTCCCAGCCCCTGACAAGCTTTTCCTGCACCAGTTGAAGCAGTTTGCGCTTGCTCATGACCGTATAGCTCAGGTTAAGACGGGCGAACTCGATCTGCCGTGGACGGTAAGTCTCACTGGCAAGCTGGTCTATGAACCAATCGTAAAGCGGGCGGTGGTTCTCGAATTCGAGGGTGCATATCGAATGGGTGATGCCTTCCCAGTAATCGCTCTGCCCGTGTGCAAAATCGTACATCGGGTAGATGCACCATTCATTGCCTGTCCTGTGGTGTTCGGCGAACTTGATCCTGTACAGCACGGGATCGCGCATGTGCATGTTGGGGGAGGCCATATCGATCCGTGCCCGCAGCACATGGCTGCCTTCGGCGAAGTCCCCGTTCCTCATTTTTTCGAACAATTCCAGGTTTTCCCCGACGGTGCGGTTGCGGCAGGGACTTTCCAGGCCGGGCCTGGTGGGCGTTCCCCTCTGCTCGCTGATGGCATCCACGCTCTGGTCGTCTACATAGGCCTTTCCTTCACGGATGAGTTGGAGGGCAAATTCATATAATTGCTGGAAGTAATCGGAAGCGTAATACAGGCGGTCTTCCCAGTCGAAGCCCAGCCATTTCACGTCTTCCTGTATGGATTCGACGTATTCGATGTCCTCTTTGACCGGGTTGGTATCGTCGAAACGGAGGTTGCATTTGCCACCGTATTTCTGCGCCAGCCCGAAATTCAGGCATATGGATTTGGCATGGCCTATGTGCAGGTACCCGTTCGGCTCCGGCGGAAAGCGGGTATGTACGCGTTTGTCGTTTTTTCCTGCGGCGAGGTCCTCGTCGATGAAAGCTTCAATGAAATTCTTTTCGGCCGGCATGCAGTTGTTTTAATAAGGAAGCTACAAAATTAGGAAAAATCGAATTGCCGCCTTCCTGCGGGTGAAGCTTTTTGATATTCCCCATTTTTTATGAACTT
>CAZVLG010000280.1:0-1817 GCA_964627835.1 uncultured Bacteroides sp. | reverse complement strand
ATCAAACAAATTATCCTTGTTCCTGAAATAATAATGCAGAAGGGTCCTGTTTATGCCTGCCTGGTCGGCAATGTCCTGCATGCTGGCGCCGAGTTTACCTTTTTTCATGAAAACCCTGGCTGCTGCTTCCAGGATCCTTCGTTCGGTATCCGGTTCCCTTGTCTGGCTGTTCTCATTCATTGCTTACACTTTAGTTAAACAATTTAGTTTAACATAATTGTTAAACACATTTGTAAAAATAAACGATAATCGGATACATGTCAAGTAATTTGTTAAAAAATTTAAAGGATTTTTGCATCCCTATTTCCGGGAACCAGAAAATATCTAACTTTGGCCCTTATTAATAAATCTTATGAAATACCATACATTATTCCTGTACGCTTCGGTATTGCTGGCGGGTTGTTCCGGAGTCCCCGAGAACCCCGAGATCACTCGAGACGAGCTTTTCCAGCACATCTCCTACCTGGCTTCAGATTCACTCAAAGGCAGGCTTCCCGGCACTGCGGAGGACAAGCTGGCAGCACTCTACATTGCCTCTGAATTTAAAAAGGCCGGTTTATCTTTCCTGACCAAAGGGGGACTTCAATCCTTTGATGTAATCACCGATCTTGAAAAGGGAGAGGACAATACCATGATGTTCGGGGACCTGGCCCTGGAACCCGGGGTTGATTTTGCTCCCTTCCCTTTTACGGCAAATAAAGCCTTCGAATCTGAAGTAGTATTTGCGGGTTATGGCTTTGATCTGGATGAGGAGGGGGTCCGATGGAACGATTACGAAGGGATCGATGCGACAGGCAAATGGATTATGGTACTCAGGGGAAATCCTGAACTTGACAGTATTTCCTCCGTATACCATGCATACAGCAATGAAAGGGATAAAGCAATGCTGGCATCGGACCAGGGGGCCGGTGGGATTCTTTTTGTTTCCGGTCCATCCTTTGGGACAGAAGATCCATTGATTGATCTGGAAAGGCGTGAAGGCAAGGTAAACATACCTGCCATACATATCAGCCGCAGTGTGGCTGACCGCATCCTGGAATCCAACGGGAAGACCGTAGAATCACTCGAAAAGCAACTGAATGCGGAACGAAAACCAGCCTCGCTGTACACGGGGGCAACACTGAAAGCCTCCGCTGAAGTGAATCCCAGTTTTACCACAACCTATAATGTCATTGCTTACCTGGAAGGAAGCGATCCTGGGCGCCGGGAGGACTATATCGTAATTGGCGCTCATTACGATCACCTCGGCATGGGTGGACCCGGCAGTTCTTCAAGGAAACCGGATACACTGGCAGTGCATAACGGTGCCGATGACAATGCCTCCGGGGTAGCTGCTGTGCTGGAGATTGCAGAATATCTTGCCGGCGGGGATGAAAAACCCTCAAACTCCGTTCTTTTCATCGCGTTCGGGGCTGAGGAAATGGGATTGCTCGGGTCCAAACATTATGTAGACAACCCGGTTTTACCGGTTGAAAAAACGAGGATCATGATCAATCTGGACATGGTCGGACGCCTTCGCGACGATCAATTGCAGGTAGGCGGAGTGGGTACGGCCGTTGAATCTGAAGACATCGTAATGAAACATGTTTCAAAAAACGGGCTCAAAATCAGCACCACCCCGGAAGGATACGGGGCCTCAGACCATTCCAGTTTTTACGGAAAGGACCTTCCGGTATTGTTTTTGACTACCGGCGCACATACGGATTACCACACCCCTGAGGATGACATCGACAGGATCAATCTTGAGGGCATGGTTAGCATCTCCGGTTATGTCTGCAGCATTACAGAATACATAGACGAATTGGAAGCACCCCTGA
>CAZVLG010000279.1:0-26801 GCA_964627835.1 uncultured Bacteroides sp. | reverse complement strand
ACGGTCCCCTGAACGCCGGTCGCGTGGATGCTTTTTTAAGGACCGACACTTTTCGCGGGGAGGAAGTCTACTACGCGGAAGCCGTGGCGAAGACAACGGGACTTGCGGACAAGCTCTACAAAATCAGGGATCTGTATGCCGGTTACTTTGACCCGGAATCCCTTCTTCCCCTGAAATCCATTCGAGATATCCGGGAAGGGAATTACCGGAAGTACGAACACGTTGAATATTATCATGACAGCCTGAAGGCCATCAGCAGCCAGTCTGGAGAGCATGAAGTCCCCGGAAACATCAGAGACATGGTCGCCGTCTTTTACTATGTCAGGACCATCAAATTCGACACCATGAAGTATGATGATATCATCGACATCAATACCTTCTTCGACGAAGAGCTGTTCCCTTTTAACATGCGTTTCAGGGGAAGGGAAACCATCCATACACGCGGAGGATCTTTCAAATGCATCAAACTTGTGCCTTTCGTTGAACCCGGAAGGATATTCCGAAAGGAGGATGATATGACGCTCTGGTTTTCGGACGATGGGAACTGTGTCCCCATCCGCGGTAAATTCGACCTGATCGTAGGTTCCGTAAAATGTGACCTGATTGAGTGGGGTGGACTGAAATATTGAGGGTTTTACTATCTTTGAGCAATACATTTATCAATGGCTACTACCGCAGATTTCAGAAACGGGCTTTGCATCGATTATAACAACGATCTTTACACCATCGTACAGTTCCAGCATGTAAAACCTGGAAAGGGACCGGCTTTTGTGCGTACAAAACTGAAAAGCCTCACTTCCGGCAAGGTCATTGAAAACACCTTCAGTGCCGGCGTTAAGATCACCGTCGCCCGGGTTGAACGAAGGCCCTACCAGTTCCTCTACCAGGATGATACGGGCCATCATTTCATGCATCTCGAAACCTTTGAACAGATTTCGCTGGAACCTTCGATGATCGAAGGCAAGGAGTTCATGAAAGAGGGACAGGAGGTTGAGATCGTTTACCACGCAGATACGGAAACGCCCCTTACCTGCGACTTGCCTCCATTTGTCGAAATGAAGGTGACCTATGCGGAACCGGGCGTCAAAGGGGATACCTCGTCCAGTACCGCACTGAAACCTGCAACCCTTGAGACAGGCATTACCATCAACGTTCCGATTTTCATAAACGAGGGTGAAAAGATAAAAGTCGATACACGAACCAGAGAATACGTTGAGCGGGTGAAGGACTGATTCCATGAATAATTATACAACCCAATGTCAGATAAAGCATCTTTCAAACGGTTAAAGCTCTACTCCTTTAAGTTGAATGCCCTGCTTGAGATCACCCAGGCCATCAACGAAAATCTTTCCGTATCCCACCTTCTGAAACGTTATGAGACCATCCTCAAGGATGAGCTTAACATCGGCAGAATTGCCCTGATCAAACTGAATGAAAAATGGGATACCATCCTTACGAGCGGACTCAACAAGGAAGAGGTTACAAACATTGACGTTGAAAAAGACCTGCTGCATATTAAAGACATAACCTTTGTTACTTCTTCCCCGGATAAGCGAATCAATAATTTTGATATTATTATCCCGGTGCTTACGCAGGACACCCCCCTTGCATACGTTCTCATCGGGGATATCGACGAAGAAGCAGAAGGCGTTAGTCCCACAATAAAACACCTCCATTTCATCCAGACCATTTCGAATGTCATCATCGTGGCCATTGAGAACATCCGCTTGTTCAATGAAAGCCTGCGCCAGGAAGCCATGAAAAAGGAGCTTGAACTGGCTTCCCGCATGCAGAACATGCTTATACCCGAGAATTCCACCCTCCCTCAGGACAGGCATATACAGTTTACCGCATTCTACCATCCCCACTTTTCGGTCGGCGGGGATTATTATGACTGTATTGCACTGAACAAGGATGAGTTTGGTTTTTGCATCGCAGATGTTTCCGGTAAGGGTATCTCAGCGGCCATTCTGATGTCGAATTTCCAGGCAAACCTAAGGGCCCTGTTTACCGATCAAATCCCTATTGAACAGTTGGTCACCAAACTGAATGATCGTGTTATGGCAAGCGCAAAGGGAGAAAAATTCCTGACCCTGTTTATCGGAAAGTATGTAACCAGCAAACGGGAACTGACTTACATTAATGCGGGCCATAATCCACCGATCCTGTACGAAAAGAAAAAGAAAAAACTGATCATGCTAAGGGAAGGCTGCGTAGGAATGGGGATGCTTGATGATATCCCGAAAATTGAAATGGGCATGCTTACGGTGGACGAAGCCTCCAAGCTACTCTGTTATACGGATGGGCTGGTGGAACTTGTGGACGAGGATGGCGTTGAATTCGGAACCGAAAAAATTGAGATATATCTTTCGAATCATCGGTCCATCAAGCATAATATACATGAGATCATTGAGGGACAGGGCATCCTGACCGGTAACCAGGCCATCTTCGATGACATTACGATCCTTGGGATAGATTTCATCCCCGAATAAAGTACCTCCATGATCCAATGGGGCACCCATACATGCCGGAACTACAGATCCTTTTTTCTCTTCGATTCCACCCTTACCGGTGGAGCAGATCCTGTTTCGGATTCCCGGTTTCTCCGATAAACATCAATGGCAACAATGGCTGCCGTATATCCCCAGAAAAGTGCCGAGGCTTTATCGGTGTCCAAAAAATTATTAAGGAGCCCGTGAAGGTAATAGGTAACCAGACCCAGAAGCAATGAAAGAGAAAGGATCTTTGCTTTCCGGTCCCCTATCCCCTTCCAGTTCCTGAGCCCGGTCAGTATGGTTGCGATCACCACGGCCAAAAATGTAATTGTACCCAGAAATCCGGATTCTACCATGGGGCCAATGTATTCGCTGTGCGCATTCCCGAGGGTTGCCGCATTGGTGCTGATCTCCGTTTTTTCCCTCTCCAGCTGGAAGGGAGCATATTTGAACATATAGGTGCCCGGTCCCCAGCCAAAAACCGGCTTTTCCTTGAACATCCTCCATGCACAGCTCCAGCGGTTCAGCCTTTCCATGTTCGAAGCATCGGTAGCCACGTTGGAAATTGATTTTACATGCTCCACCAGGTCCTCGGATGATACCTGCCGGTTCTGCTCGAGCTGGATCTTGATCTGTGTGCGCTGGCTGTACAGTAGGGCGATGAATATCAATCCAAGCACAGCCAGGTAAGTAAATTTTATTTTCAGCCTGACAACGATAAATACAATCAGGGCTCCTACCAGGCTTATCCAGGCGGCACGTGTATATGAAAAAAGGGTGGCTGCCAGGAATATCGCGAGTACCAGCCATGCCGATACCCGGCGTATAAGGCTGGAATCACCCAGGGTAATGATAAAACCAATAATAACCGGTATCAGCATCGCCAGTGTAGCTCCATAGGAGGTGTGGTCATTATAAAAGGGTTGTACGACCCAATGGGCAGCCTGCTGGTGGAAAAAGCCGAAAGCGACGTGCCTGGACCAGGCATATCCCACAACGATCAGAAACGAGGCCACATACATCCAGACATAGACCCGGATGTTCCCGGTATTCCTGAATATCTGACTGGCTATAAGGTAAAACGCAACAAGGAACCACAGGCGCGCGATCAGGAACTTGAACGATACCAAGGGCATGGTACTGGTAATACAGGTAATAAAGATCCAGATGGTATTCAGAAAAATGGCAATCGAAACCGGGTGATACAGGATCTTTTTATCGAACTTCCCGTCAAACAGATACTTTATTGGGAAAAACAGGAGTATCCCTACAAGCAGGGGTTCGGACGGGATCGCCAGATCAAAATCAATTCCCCTGACCAGGTCGGATAACTGTATGGAGAGCGGAGTGACAAAAACCACGAGGTAAATTAACTTGTCAAGGGAATAAATGCTTACAAGGACCACCAGGAGAACAAGCGGCAGCAAACTGAAATAATAGAACTCGGCAGCAATGAAAACTGCATTCACTGCAATAAAAAGGAAAGAGACCAGGTAAACCCAGTAGGTTTCCCGATTTTTTGCCAGGTTCAGTTTCATTATTCCGAACGGATCTTCCTCAGAAAGCTTTCAAAGAAAATAAACAATATGACAGCCAGGAAAAATGTAGTGAACGTGCTTACTATTACGATGATCGATTTTTTTGGATATGCCTTTTTCTCCGCCCTGTATGCTTTGTCAAGCACAAAAATATGGGATAGCGTGAGTTCTGTTTCGGCCTGGGCTTCAACATACCTGGCGGTAAGGTCTCGCAGGCGTATGGATTCGTTTTCCCATAATGTGCGGTAATAAACAAACGGGGCGGCATACTTCTGAAGGTCCTGAATTTTTGCCTGTATGCTCCTTGCCGCTTCGGGTTTATCCTCCGTCAAGGCCTTTCCATAAGCTTCCGTCAACCGGTCAATCTGATGTTCGTGGGCAATCACTCCCAGTTGATTATAATAGGAAACGGTGTCATTCAGTTCTTTCACCCGCTTCTCTGCGCTGAGGTATTCCTTTTCCACAAGCTCGAAAGCCTTCGTCGCCCTTTCCCGTTTCATATTGTTCATGGTAAAATCAACCAGGGTTGCAATGCCGTTCGCAATATCGGCTGCCATCTGCGGATCCTCATCCAATACCTCAATTACGATCGAATTATATTCAGTCCTCTTGAATTTTATGTTGGATGCATATTCTGCAAACAGCTTGGTCCGGGGATACAGTCCCAGCGGGTCAATCTCATAATGTTCCATAAGATTGAACTGCTCAATGATCTGGTCACGTATATCATCCGAGTGCAGCACCTGAAGGATCCTCTCAAGCTGTTCTTCTGCTCCGAATCCGAGGATACCGACCCGGTCCTGGTAGTTGGTCTGCAAAAGTGATTTCGAGACCGGCGATTCGGATGCCGGGAACAGGACGACGGTGGATTTAAACTTGGGCGTTATGGTAAAGGATACCAGTGTTGAAATTATGGCCGCTGCCAGGGTAATCAGTATCAGGGGGATTTTTCGTTTCCAGAGGTAAACGATCAGATCGGTCGATTCGAAATTGAATTGGGGATTTTCTTTACTCATGGCAAAAGAGAGTTAATCAGGTATCTTCTAATCTTTAAGCGTAATCAGGTAATAGTTCTTTTTCCCTTTTTGAACAAGCAGGTATTTATCCCTGATCAGATCGCCTTTCTCGAAAGGGCGTTCAGGGTCTACAACTTTTCTTTTATTGATCATCAGCCCACCTCCCTGTACCATCCTTCTTAACTCACCTTTCGATGAAAATATTGCGGTGTGTACCGAGAGAAGATCCAGAATGCTGTCCTTTTGTATGGCCCCGCTTATCTCAAACCGGGGTACTCCTTCAAAGACCGAGAGGAAGATGTCCTCACGGATCCTTTCAATGGATTCACGGGTGGCATTGCCGAACAGGATCTGTGAAGCTTCCATGGCAGATTCGTAATCCTCCTCGGAGTGAACCATGGTGGTTATTTCCCGTGCCAGGGTTTTCTGGAGCAACCGATCATGAGGGGCTAAGGAATGCCCTTTCACAAGATCTTCCACCTCATCTTTTTTGCGCAGGGTGAATATCTTGATGTATTTTTCCGCATCTTCATCGCTTACGTTGATCCAGAACTGGTAGAACTTATAAGGGGAAGTGTAGGCAGGATCCAGCCATACATTGCCTTCTTCCGTTTTACCGAATTTGCCCCCGTCTGATTTTGTGATCAGCGGACAGGTAAGCGCGAATGCCTCTCCCCCTTTTTTACGCCGGATCAATTCGGTCCCCGTCACAATATTCCCCCACTGATCCGAGCCTCCCATCTGCAGCTTGCATCCGATCGTCTCGTACAGATAAAGAAAGTCATATCCCTGAACCAGTTGATAGGTGAATTCCGTGAATGACATCCCTTCCTTGCTGTCCGGGAGGATTCGTTTTTTTACTGAATCCTTGGACATCATATAGTTCACGGTGATATGCTTCCCGATATCCCGGATGAAGTTCAGGAAGGTGTATTCTTTCATCCAGTCGTAATTATTCACCATCAGCGCGGCATTGGGCGCCTTTTTATCAAAATCCAGGAATTTAACGAGCTGTTTCTTAAGAGCTTCCTGGTTCTGTCGAAGGGTTCCCTCATCCAGGAGGTTCCTTTCCTCGGATTTTCCCGACGGATCACCGATCATCCCGGTAGCTCCCCCGACCAGCACCACCGGCCTGTGCCCGGCACGCTGGAAATGCTTGAGAAGCATGACCGAAACCATGTGCCCGATATGCAGGGAGTCTGCCGTCGGATCGATCCCGACATAGGCCGTGGTCATTTCCTTCGCGAGCTGTTCCGCGGTCCCGGGCATGATGTCATGGATCATGCCTCTCCATTGAAGCTCCTCGATAAAATTCATAGAAAAATTTTGCCCAAAGATAGTAAAGTTCTCACTTTTAACTTATGGGAAGTATGATTTTACAGATGCAAGGGGAAAGGGCAAGCGATGATTCCATAATCCCTGTGCCTGTATTTAGATTTCCAAGCCATCCGGCAGGATGACCCGTTCCTTTATGTCTTTAAAGTTCAGGTATGGGAATATGGCCGGTGCCAGCCTCGAAAGGGGTTCATACAGCAATGAATTCTCCCGGTGTTCATCCGGAATAAACGTCACTCTCCGGTCAATTGAGTTCAGGATAACCAGGATAATGCTGATCAGAAATGCAGTTCGAAGCACGGCAAACAATAATCCCGCGATCCGGTTTGCCAGACCAAGGGCAACGGCTTTGGCAAGTTTATCCATGGCCCTGGCAAAAAGATGTACCCCTACGACAATTCCTATGAAGGTAAGCGCAAAAGCGATCAGTGCCGTATACCTGGATTGAAGATTTGCATGTTCGGTAAGCAGGGTTGCCGTCAGATCCGAGAACCGGATGGCACCCCATACTCCCAGTACCAGGGCCGCCAGGGAGGCCGCCATGATCAGGAATCCCTTGGTAATGCCCCGGTAAGCACTCCAGAGCAAAAAAATCAGGATAATGACATCGAAATAATTCAAACCCAGTTCACTCATCGATTCTTGCTGTGGGTATGGGGCAAAAATATTGAATATCCGCCGATCCTGGCCGGGAAGTTACCAACAGAAGGGTTAAATGGATGAATTTGATTAATTTAATGCCCGGAACCTTTATCAATATCTGCATTGCCCCGGAAACCGTTTTATGGTAAGGGATGCCGGATGGCCGGTGCCCAACAGGATTTTGAATCTAATTTATTTTGAACATGAGCAATACCTATCCGGAATATTTCGCCCGGTTCTATGACCTGATCTACCACCAGATGAGGGACGGCATGGACCATGAGTTCCTCATGAACGAAATAAAAAAGACAGGGGGAAAAGTCCTTGAAGTCGGAGTCGGCACGGGCAGATTATTTGCCGACGCTCTGAAGCGGGGAGCGGATATTTACGGGATCGATACCAGCCAGCCGATGATTGATGTTCTTGCCGGAAAACTTACCGGTGAGCAGGCCGGCAGGATCAGCATGCAAAACATCATCAATTTCCAGTATGATTTTCAGTTCGACCTGATCCTTGCCCCGTTCAGGGTAATCATGCACCTGACCGAAAAGGAATACCAGATGCGGGCGCTTGATAACGTCTACCGTTACCTTAAACCCGGGGGGAGATTTGTTTTCGACACCTTTGTACCCGATCTGAAACAATTAATAAGCGGATTGGACAATCATGTCGACTTTGAAGGTGAATATGAACCGGGGAAAAAACTCCGGAGGATCGTTTCAACCAGGCCGGAATTAATGAAACAAATAATCAACGTCACATTCAGGTTCGAATGGGATGAGGCCGGGGGAATGAAAAAAGAAACCTGGACCGTACCACTGAGGTACTTTTTCCGTTACGAGCTGGAACACCTGGTGGAAAGGTCGGCCTTTGAAGAATTTGAGATCCTTGGCGATTACCAGGGGAATATCCTGAATGAGGACTCGAAGGAGTTTATAGTTATCTGTCATAAAATGGCTGAATAATCCATGCATGTTGGTTCTTCCACAGGCTGTTGCGGGTTTTCCCGGGTTGTAATTAAAATCCGTGTTCCGGGAATTGTCCGGTCTTTATGATATGAAGGATTTTAAATCCCCGCCAGAATAACAGGGGCGACGGCGACGGCATTTTCCGCCGCGAATTTCCCCTCATGCAGTGGCTGATCGCCGGAACCTATAAAATCTTCGGGAACCATATTGTCCTGACCGGGATCTGGATGTTCATTTTCAGTTTGTTTGCAGTGGCCGGATCAAAAATAACCAGCTTGAAATACCTGAGCCTTGTTTTGATCCTGGCGGCTCCTGTTTTCTGTTACGCGCGCATGCAGGGAAGGTGGGATCCGGATTCTCCCGGATTCAACAAAGACCTGCTTACCTATACCCGGGAGCTCCGCGATGCAGTTCCTGGAGATGAGCTTTGCGTGGTCGGGAACGATCAATCCCGCAGAATTTTTTTTTATTATATCGATAAAAAGGGCTGGGCCTTTCACGGGGATAATCTCGTCCCACAGGACCTGAATGACATGATCGAACGCGGAGCAGGTTTTCTCTATTCCGACAGTAGGTTCATCGATGAGGACCCTGCCATTCAAGAATACCTGGATCATCAGGTTTGCCAGTACGGGACTATTAAAGTCTACCGCCTCAAGGAGAATGAGGCATCCGTATCAAAATGACTTTCCCGGGATCTGCCTTAAAATCCATTAATTCCTATATGAGATATCCGGATATTTCTTATCTTTCTATTCAGCATACATATCCACTATCTCTTTTTTTTAGATAAGGCTCCGTACCGTGAATTATTTCAGAATATATCCTGAATATAAATTCATCTATACCCGGACCACGGGAACGGATTTTGAAACACTCATGTCGTTTTACAAGGAAGTTGCATCCCATGAGGATTTTTCGAAGGATTATGTGGGACTTGGAGATCTTCGCGGGGCGAACATGGATCTTTCACCGGAACAATCCGCAGAACTTGCCCGGTATGTTGTGGCAAGTGACTATACGAATGCACGCTGGGTGTTCCTTGTGTCCGAACCTGCTGCTACTGCCCTCACCATGGTCTACCAGGGTATCGTTTCCCGTAAACATGAGCTTTTCGTGGTCTCAACCTTCGAGGCAGCATCCGAGTACCTTGGACTCGATTTTCGAACCTTTATCAAAGACTGAAATGAAAAATATGCATGAATTCTATCCTGATATCATCACCCGGCTGCCCGAAGCAGACATCCCCTTTAAGGGTGTCCGGGGATGGCTCTCACAGGGAGCAGACCACCAGGTCGTGTTTTTCGAGATCGAAGCCATCGGGGAAGTTGCCGAACACCGGCATGGGGCCCAGTGGGGAACCGTCTTTAAAGGGGAAATTGAATTGAGGATCGGGGGAATAAAGAAGACCTACAAAAATGGAGATTCTTATTTCATTCCTGACGGTGTGCCTCATTCGGCCGTCTTTAAAAGGAAAACCTACCTGATGGATTTCTTTGCCGATGTGGACCGGTATCAGCCCAAACACTAAAACGTCCACCGATGAAAAATTTCCTTCTGGTCCTGTGGATTACCTGGCCGGCTTTTCTGGCCGGACAGGTTGATTTTTTTCCCTGTGTTAAACAAAACCGGGATCTTTTAAGGATCTTCCGGGGAGACACCCTGGAATCCTTGTATGTCCATGACTGTCACGGTCCGGGTATGGACTACCTTTCCTCTTCCTTCCTGGTTCCCTCCGGTGTTTCCCGTCCGACCACATATACTGACGAAGAAGAAGAAATGGAGGCCATGAACCGTTATGAAATGATGAGCTGCAGGTATGCTGCCGGGAACCTTGGGGACGGTGACCCCGGAACGGCCTGGGTTGAAGGCGTTGAAGGCCAGGGGATTGGCGAGGTGGTAATCGTACCCTGCCTTGATTTGAAGAAGCCCATCCGCATCTGGTCCGGGTATGGAAAATCCGACGCCCTTTTCCATGCAAATTCAAGACCGAAAACGGTACGCCTGTGCATTATACAAGGACAATATGGCGGACCTACCCAGTACGGTACTGTCTGGCAGAAACTGGTTGCCATTGCAGAAAACCAGGTTGAGCTCCTGGACACGAATTCCTACCAGGAAATGAGCGTTCCGGGATTTGAAGCGGATTCCGCCTATCACCCTTCCTTTGACAGGGTCCTGCCTTATGAATATTTCCTGGGACTGGAGGTCCTTGATGTATATCCGGGCAGCAAATACGAGGATACCTGCATTTCGGATATCACCAGCATGGATAAATGAGCCCGGATTCAATGAATTACCGGATATACGGTCCTCCTCCATACCACCTGGTGCTTGTGCATGGCGGACCCGGAGCTGCCGGATCCCTGGCTCCCCTGGCGAAAGAACTATCCGCCGGGCAGGGAGTCATCGAGGCACTTCAAACAGCCCATACGATCAAGGAACTCCTGGAGGAACTTTATTCAATCGTTCAGCGACTTGCCATACATCCCGTGACGATGATAGGACATTCCTGGGGAGCCTGGCTCAGCCTGCTGTTTGCCGGCCATAATCCAGGCCTGGTCAGGAAACTTATTTTAGTAGGGTCCGCTCCTTTTGAAGAACGGTATGTACCCGGTATCATGGAAACCCGGATGAACAGGCTGGATGAACAAGGGCGGGACAGGCTGCATGAACTTTTCAGGCTTTCAGATCTCACGGAGAATACGGAAAAGGATGCCATTTTCGGCAAAATTGCCGGTATCCTGAGAAAAACAGATGCTTATGCCCCGCTGCTAACAGAGGATGACCGGGTTGAATTTGACTTTGGCAAATATCAATCCATCTGGGCGGAAGCCGAGCAAATGAGAAAAAACGGCGAACTGCTTGACACGGCGGGCAAACTGTCATGCCCGGTGCTGGCCATACACGGGGATCATGACCCTCATCCTCCGAACGGTGTAAGGATCCCCCTCGGCAAGAAAATCAGGGATTTTCGCTTTCTTGCACTTGAAAAATGCGGTCACGAACCCTGGATCGAAGAATTTGCCAGGAAACGCTTTTTTGAAGTATTGAAAAACGAGCTCGCAAGCGGTCGGAATGGCTGAATTCCAGGATAAAAAATACATTTTATGGGATCACGACGGGGTCCTGGTAGACACGGAAAAGTGGTACTTCGTAGCAACCCGCCGGGCCCTTTCGGAACTGGAAATACGAATTGACGAAGACCTCTATCTCGATTTCATGCAGGATGGGAGAAGCTTGTGGGTCCTTGCCTCGGAGAAAGGCGTTCCGGATGAAATCATAAAAAGGTACAAGGAGAAAAGGAATACCTATTACCAGGAATTTCTGGTGCTTGAGGACATCGAGATCCCTGGTGTGGAAGAAACACTGGGCAGATTGTACGGGAAATTTGGCATGGCCATCGTGACCACGAGCAAGCGAAAAGATTTCGAACTGATTCACCGGAACAGGTCCCTCGTCAAATACATGAACTTTGTGCTGTGCCTGGAAGATTATTATAAAGCAAAACCGGAGCCTGAACCATACCTGGCAGCGCTTAAAAGATTCGGAGCTGATACGTCTGAAGCTGTTGTTATAGAAGATTCCGGAAGGGGACTGAAATCTGCCCTTGCCGCAGGGATTGATTGTATTATCGTAAAGAACGATTTTACCAGCCTTCATGATTTCAGTAAAGCGACCAGGATAACCGATACCATAACGGATCTTATTCCTATGTTTTCCTGATGATATTTTTTAACTTGGACCAACCATCAAATCCAAATCATGAAAGTCGAACGAACAATCCCTGTCTTTCTCTTATTTGCCTTTTTCATCATGTCCTGTCAACCCAAAAAAGAAGAAACCCGTGCATACCCTGTGACAGGATCGGTGGAGCGAAATAGTCCCCTGCTTGATGGGATCATTCCTCCCGGCGCTCTTCCTGAAATAGTCGCGGACAGCTTCGTATGGTCCGAAGGCCCCCTATGGGTCCCCGATCATGAAATGCTCCTTTTCTCTGATATCCCTCAAAACTCTGTTTTTCAGTGGACTGAAAAAGATGGTTTGAAGTTATACCTTAAGCCATCTGGGTACACCGACACAATTCCCCGGGGAGGGGAAACGGGATCGAACGGGCTTCTGCTTGATCCTGATGGAAACCTGGTGTTATGCCAGCATGGTGATCGGAGAATGGCCCGGATGGATGCCCCGCTTGACAATCCCCGGCCAAAATTTCAAACCCTTGCGGACAACTGGGAGGGGAAACGTTTAAATTCTCCCAACGATGCCGTTTACAACCGCCGTGGCGATCTGTTCTTTACGGATCCACCCTTCGGCATGGAATTCAGATGGGAAGATCCAAAGCGTGAACTGGATTTCCAGGGTGTCTATAAATTAAGTGTCGAAGGAGAGCTCAGCCTGCTGATCCCGGATATGAATTCCCCCAATGGCATCGCTTTGTCTCCGGATGAAAAAACACTTTATGTGGCCAACTCGGGAAAGAATTCCTTCTGGATGAAGTATGAGATATCCGGAGACGGCTCGCTTGTAGAGCCTGCTGTTTTTTTCGATCCATCCGAAGCAATAAAGGCCGGCAGAACAGGTTCAGCCGATGGAATGACCGTCCGCAGTGACGGATTGATATTTGCCACCGGTCCGGGCGGCGTATGGGTCTTCACCCCGGAAGCAGAGCACCTTGGGACGATCCTGACCGGACATGCCACCTCGAACTGCGCATTAAACGAGGATGAAACCATGCTGTACATGACTGCCAATATGTACCTGATGCGAATCCCATTGATGAAGCCCGTGACAGGCGAATAGATCCGGATGCATCCAGAACCAAAACACCGGAGAGGCAGGGGGTTTGCCATTGGAATGGCCCTTGGTATCCCGCTGGGACTTCCCATCGGGTTGGCCATGGCCAACCTGGCTATCGGTCCCGCAATCGGCGTTGCCATTGGCGCGGGACTGGGAGCTGCCCTGGAGTCAGCCTACCTGCGAAGGGAAACGATGGAGGCTCCGGAAACCTGGAAAAAGAAAAAGATCATCCGGGGGGTTATTATCGGCCTGCTTGCCGTCGGGGTGATCGCCCTTACGATTATTCATTTCATCATAAAAGGAAAACCGTGAAAAGAAAAAAAATAAGTTCGGGCTCTCCCTACGAAGTTCCCATTGGATTCTCCAGGGCGATACGGACAGGGAACAGGATCCTTGTTTCCGGCACGGCACCCATAGCCGAAGATGGTTCCACGGCATTCCCTGAAGATGTCTACAGGCAGACCCGGCGATGCCTTGAGATCATTGAAAAAGCCATCCTGGAAGCCGGCGGTTCCATGCAGGATGTGATCCGCACCCGGGTATACCTGGTCAACGGCGATTCCTGGCAGGAAGCAGGACGGGCACACGGGGAATTTTTCGCGGAAACCAGGCCTGCAAGCACCTTCGTGGCAGTAGCCCGCCTCATCGATCCGGAATGGCTGGTTGAGATCGAGGCAGAATGTGAAATGAAATGAAAAATCATCTGATCCTGGCCGTTTTAATAATGATCCCGCTCTCCTGTGCGGGACAGGAAAGGACCGGGATATCCGAGGACCTGTTTTATACGGAAATCCAGGACAGTGTCTTTCTAATCACCCATATATTCCCGCAGTTTGGCAGCAACTGCCTTTTTGTCCTTTTGCCGGGGAACCAGGGCGTGCTGATCGATACTCCGAATGAGACCAGCGGAACCCGTTCGCTTTGTGAATGGATCCGCAATGAATTCGGGGACGTGCAGCTCACTGTAATCAATACCGGCTGGCACCAGGACAATCTCGGTGGGAATGAATACCTGCTTTCCCAAAAGATACCCGTATACGGGCCCGATCTTACCGCAACCCTGATAAGCGAAAACAAAGAAGCCCTGAAAGAGCTCATCCTGCAAAATACGGTGGTCTATCTTCACAGTAAGAAGATATTGTTCGGCGGTTGCATGATCCTGTCGATGAGGCATCAGCGGCCGGGTTTCACCGGCCATGCCAATATGGATGAATGGCCGCTGAGTGTTGAAAAGGTCATGCAGCGGTTTCCCCGGCCACATCTTGTCATTCCCGGCCATGGTCCGCCGGGCGAAGCTTCATTGCTGAACCACACGGTTGATATCCTCAATCGTTACAATGAAGAAAATCCGCATTAATACAGGTTTTTTCCACAAGCAGGCTTACTGCCTGATGAATTCAATGCGAAGCCGGGTTTTATCCACAACCGGGATCCTGTTCCTCAGGGCAGGATACCATTGGGGGCCTTCCTGAAGCAATCGTATGGCTTCCCGGCTGAAAGCTTCGCCCGGGGACTCCTCGATCTCAATTTCCCTTGCTGGTCCCCCGGAACCCACCGAAAAACTCAATATGACAAAGGTTTGTGTAAGGACTCCCTCCGTTCCGGGGAAGCGCACGTTCCTGGCGATATACTCGTTGAAGGATTCAAGTCCGCCCTCCGGCATGGCTGGAACCGTGTCGTTCAGGATCAGGGCCCGGACATCTTCCTGTCCGCTCCCCATGGCGGCCAGTTTTTTCCGATCGGATTCCGCTTCATCCATGCCGGCATATTCCCTGCCCGTGGGTTCCTCCATGGCCGTTGGCTGAGCTATGTTCGAGCGTTTGGCCTGGGACTGGTTTGCCGGGTATTCCGTTGCAGATTCTTCCCCTGTTTCTTTCAGCCCGGATTCGGTTTCAGCCTCCACGATTTCCTGGCCTGAAACAGCTTCTGGTTCCACGGCATAGAATCTGGCACTGTCCACCGCAGTGAGACCCTGCTGTGTTCCCGCGGCATCCCTGGCAAGGACAAGCTCTTCCTCCATGTCGGCATCGGGGCTGGATTCTGCAGCGTCCATGCTTTGATCCTCCACCGGAACAGGGGCCGGGGCAGCCATTTCTCCGGCCTGGGTCTCCGCATCAGCATTCCTGGATTCCATTTCTGCATCGGGCCCTTCCTTCTCCGGCTGCAAGTATTCCCCCTCTTGATCATCCGGCATCTGTTCGGCTTTTTCGGTCACTATTTCCTTATCCTCAGGCAGACCCTTTTCCTCTGCGGCCGTTTCCGTTTCCGTACCTGCGATCCGCCTGTCAAAAAGCATGCTCCCTTCATAAAAGACAGTAAAATATATGGTGCCAATGGCGGCAAGGATGGCAACGGAGGCCGCCACCCGGATCCAGATCCTCCTCCGGGAGCCTTCCACCCGCTTACGCAGGCGGGAATGCAGCCTCGAAAGATCCTGTCTGGCCTCTTCGGTGCTCAGCGAAGAAAGGCCTTCCAGCGCTTCTTCAACGAAAGGGTCCTTTTGCATTTCCCGCTCCAGGGCATGCCGCTCTTCGTCGGACAATCCATCCGATAAATAACGAAGGAAATCATCCGGTTCGATATTCCCGTATTTTTTATCTTTTGACATCTTTACCCCTCCAGGCAAATTTTCAGATTTCTTTTGGCATTTTGCAAATGGCTTTTCACTTTTTTCTCGTCCAGATGAAGGATCTCTGCGATCTGCCGGTAGCTCCAGTTCTGATAATAGAACAACTGGATGCAATCCTTTTGCTTTGCCTTCAGCTTCTCAATGCATTCTGCCAATGCAGAATGATTATCAATGCCCTCCTCGTCAATAGGATGCAAAGCCGGATGAAATTCCACAGATTCCTCCTCCTCTTTACCCCACAAATCCATTTTTCTCTCCCTGGATTTCCCGGATCGTATTTGCATCAGGCAAAAGTTTTTTGACAGCACGTACAGCCAGCTTTTGAAATTATGGATCTCATGCCGCTCAACCTCGGTCAGCAGCTTTTCAAATATCTGCATGACGGCATCCCCGGCATCCTCCCTGTTCTGAAGATACTTCAGGCAGAGGCCATAGACCAGGTGCATGTACCTGGAATAAAGTGTACCGAGGACCTCCAGATCGCCCGATGCAAGGTATTCCTGCAGCAAAACTTTATCATCCTGCCCCTTTCCTCTGTTATGTGATACTGTCAACAAAGCCGTCAATGATATATTATATTATAACGTCATCCGTTGATTTCAATTATTTTCAGAAACCCTGAAAATTTTTATGGAATCCTTCCAGTCCCTGCATCCTGAAAGTGAAGTTAAACAAAAACAATCAGTCATGAGAACATTCATTTCATCTTTTGCCATTCTGATCGTTACGGTCCTGCTTATTGCAGCCGTGGAACCCCGGGTTATTACCGGGAAAGTAACGGATGATCAGGGAACACCTCTTTCGGGTGTCAGCATAACCGTCAAGGATACCAAGCGAGGTACCATGACAGACCTGAACGGAAATTATAAAATTTCCCTCTTACCACAGGATAATATCCTGGTATATTCATTTGTCGGATTCATGCCAAAGGAAGTCAGGGTCGGAAATAAAACCCTGATCAATGTAAGCCTTTATCCGGATCCATATCCCGTATCTCCCGAACAGGAGGTCCTTTCAGTAGCTGATCAGCATATCCGGGGCAATCCACGGCCCGGTTTACCGAACCGGTATGAAAGCAAAAAGGCCTCCGCGGATGGATCCGGGGGGTACTATAATGCATACCAGCCGGATTTCAATACGGAAGGATATTCGACCATCCATGAGAACGGTTATAAGGATGTGCTGAGCCAGCCCCTTTCCACCTTTTCGATTGATGTGGATAAAGCGTCCTATTCCAATGTCCGCAGGTTTATAAACATGGGACAATTGCCTCCTAAAGATGCAGTTAGGGTCGAGGAGATGATCAATTACTTCAGTTACGATTATCCCGAACCCGAAGGCAGGCATCCTTTCTCTGTCTACACGGAACTTTCAACCTGTCCCTGGAATCCGAAGCATCAGTTGCTGCATGTGGGATTAAAAGGGAAAAGCATCGACAAGGAGGAATTGCCCGCTTCCAACCTGGTGTTCCTGCTCGATGTGTCGGGGTCGATGAATTCCCCCAATAAACTTCCCCTGCTTAAAAATGCATTCCATATGCTGGTGAATGAACTCCGGGAGGAAGACCGGGTTGCCATCGTGGTATATGCCGGGGCTGCGGGACTTGTGCTTGAATCCACTTCCGGCGCTGAGAAGCAGAAGATCCTGGATGCCATTAACCGTCTTTCCGCCGGCGGTTCTACCGCTGGTGGACAGGGATTGCTGCTGGCATACAAGGTAGCCGAGGAGAATTATATCGACGGCGGGAACAACCGCATCATCCTGGCCACGGACGGGGACTTCAACGTAGGGGTTTCCAGCAACGCCGAGATGGAAAGGCTCGTTGAAGAGAAACGCGAGAACGGGGTTTTTATGAACGTGCTTGGTTTTGGAATGGGCAATTACAAGGACGACAAGATGGAGCTCATTGCCGATAAGGGCAACGGGAATTACGCATACATCGACAATATCCAGGAAGCCCGCAAGGTAATGGTCAGTGAATTTGGGGGAACCCTCTTTACGATCGCCAAGGATGTTAAATTCCAGCTTGAGTTTAATCCAGCAAGAGTAAAGGCTTATCGATTAATAGGTTATGAAAACAGGCTGCTTAACGATGAGGATTTCAACGACGATAAAAAAGATGCGGGTGAAATGGGCGCCGGCCATAATGTTACAGCTCTTTACGAACTCATCCCTGCCGGTTCAAAAGAGAATACCGGGAGCATCGACCCGCTTAAATACCAGGGGAACCAGCCGGAGCTTAAACCGGATCCCAAAGCCGAGCTTCTTACCGTAAAGCTTCGTTATAAACAACCTGATGGCAACACAAGTACAAAACTTGAAGAATCCATTAAGGGAGAAGTCCTGGATGGGAAATCCACCTCGGTATCATTCAGGTTCTCAGCAGCCGTTGCAGAATTCGGGCTGATATTGCGTGATTCGGAGTTTAAGGCCAATGCAAGCATCGAGGGTGTCCTCACCCTTGCGCAGGGGGGACGGGGACAGGATACGGAAGGTTACCGCGGTGAATTCATAAAGCTTGTCCGTACAGCCGATACGCTGATCAAGATGACGGCCGATAAAAATTAAACCGCCTGTTGCATGGCTTGCTGGATTTTCGGTTGAAAAGTCCGGCCACCGGCCGGGCTTTTCTTTTATTTGACGACAACCTCAAGGATGCCAACCGTGGTTGCAGGATTCCGGATAATCCCCTCATTGTCCCCCTGCCTGACATCCTGGATGAACAGGTTGAGAGACCTGGATTGCCTCCAGCGTTCGGTATCATAGGAAGGTTCCCAGGCCCCTACCGGGAACTGGCTGAGCACTTCGATTTCCCACTTCATTTCCTCTTCGATTTTTGCTGAAGCCATGCATACCCTGTCCCCATACTCCCTGTCCCGGAATATCATATGAAGATGCCCCTCCCCGTCACGGCCATCAAAAAGGAGCTGGGGACGGCTAAGCGTAAGGCTCCGGGTTCCGCCACCACCCAGGGTAAAGTCGGCAACGCGGTCACTGACGGTGGATATTGCCCAGCCATCTGCTCTCCTGTAGAGGATTTTAAACTGGGTGCAACTGTCCCCCGTATCCCGGAAATAAGTAGCAATGTAAGGCCGGTCAGAAGCATCGGCCACCATGGATGTCTGGTTAATCAGGTTGCAGTTCTGAGGGATCTTCATGGCGTATTCTGCCGTGCCGGCTTGGATGGGCAGGGTGTATTCTTCCCCTTCTGAGCTTTCCCATGATCTTCCGCCATCCACCGAGCGGGCATAACATACATCGTGGTTGCTGGCAGCATCCCAGGTTTCCCTCCAGACCCAGGAAAGATGGATTGTTCCTCTCTTGCTTATACATAGCTGCCAGTATGCATTCCGTTCTCCCTCACCGTCGATCAGCCTGTCATGAAGCCGGGACCAGCTTCCCCTTTCCAGGTCATAGTGGTTCATGACCAGGTTCCCGTTTCCGGAACTCCCGTCCCGGTAAAGGAATAAAAGATCCCCTCCCGGGATTCTGTAGAACTCCGGATACGTGACATTGTTTTCAAGCATACCGCACATCGCCTGGGGTTTTTCCATTTGCAGCGATCCGGGAGCGGAACTTTTACAGTAATTCAGGCTGTCCCCGTGATGATCCCAGGCCATGTGCAGAAACCCCTTGCCGTCATGCATGATGGATATCCCATTATGTGCGTCACGGACATCCCCGCTGTATTGTGTGGTATGGATTCCCCAGGTACTGTCCCCATAATTTCTGCAGGCCAGTACCACGCGTGCCGTACTGTCGTAGTAGGCCACCACCTGTTTATCGTTCCAGGAAGAGACAGAGTTCCTGCGGAATATCGTTGCATTCACCGATGACCCTGCATATCCCTCCGAGACGGGCAGGAAACGGTTCCCGCTTGCGGAAGAGCTATCCGGTTTACAGGAAGGCTGCAGGCTCAGAGCCATCAATAGAAAAAGCCGGGTGAAGGGGATGGGAGACCTCATCGCAGCTCAGGATTTCGATTCCGCTTCAGGTCCTTCGAGCCTTGCCCTGGCCTCAATACCAAGTTTTTCACTTTCTGCAATAAGGTCATCGGTCAGGATCTGCTTGGCCCGTTTTTCCTGCGGGGGATTCAGTTTTTCCGCCTTTTCGAACTCCGTGACCATATCATAAATGTCGCGCGGAAGGTCCGCTTTCACCTTGGTAAGAATTTCAAGAAACTGGTAGTTGAAAAACCAGTCGATCTGGATTCTTCTTTTCGTGGTATGTGCGAACTTCCCGATGATCCTGCAGATGTTGTCCCTTTCCTCCGGTGATAGCTGCTCGGCAAAATCATACTCCTCGATCTTTTTCAGGGACAGGATGATCGGTTCCAGCGAATCCAGGGTGACCAGAAAAACATTGTAGTCGCCCATATTGTATACATAATGCTCTACCACCTCCACCGTATTGGAAGGGATTACCAGGTAAAGGTCCTTTTTTACGTTTTCATGCTTGATGTATTTCCTTACCTGCTCGGTTTGGGCCTTCAAATAGGCGGGGAAATTATCCAGGTTGTCTGAGGCGGGACTCTTGGCATCGAAAATAACGAACTCGCCGGCAATCCGGATGGTATTGTCCGGCTTCCCCTTGAAAGGGACCTCCTCCATATACTCTATGAAGTTCCGGTTGCATATGCTCCTGATGGCTGATTCGACCTGGCTTTCATGGTCCTTCCAGGTTTGCTTCATTTTTTCAAATGCATCCTCCTTTTCCTTCAATTGCTGTTCCTTCAACTGCTGTCTCTCGTTTTCAAGGCTGGCACGGAGGGTGTTTACGGCAGTCACATTTTTCTCATAGTTTGTTTTTCTTGTCTCATCGGATTCCTCGAACCGGGCAATCCGGTTGCTGAGTTCTGTTTTTTCCTTGATGAGCCGCTGCTGGTCCTGCTCCAGGTAACGGATTCTTTCTTCCAGCTTTTGAATGGTAAGCTTCGAGTCTTCCAGCCTGCTGGCCTGGATCTCGTTGTTTTTACCGAGTTCAGTGATCCTGGACTCCTGCCCGGCAATTTGCCGGTTCAATTCATCGATCCGATCCGCTATCCTTCGAAATTCCTCGTAAGCTTCATAGCTGAGGGTCTTAACCGACCTCCAGCCGAATATCCTTTGCCAGAAACCAATGGTTTTTACCCTTTCAAAAAAATCCCGTAAATGGTCAAACGATCCCATGAGAAACAAAATATATGTCTTTGAAGTAAAGGTAGGCAGGATGGCATTTAACTCCAAAAGAATTTCAGCTCCGGCTTCTTTCCTGATTTTCCCTGCATCATGACTTCCCCTGCATTATGATTTTCCCTGCATCATGACTTTCCCTGCATCATGACTTTCCCCGGACCAAGGAAACTTTGCCTGAGAAACAAGGTTCCTGTTGATAATTTTATCCTAAATTGGACCACGGATGCATTATGCGAAAACCTGTGATGAAGATCATCGTACCGATTGTCACTTTGCTGTTATTGAATGCTGCCCCCGGGGTCCGGGCCCAGCCTTTTTTCCCTGAAGAGGGTCCGGTCTTTAACGACTCCATTGTTCCCAGGATTGACATCCTTATCGATCCCGATTCCCTTGACGCAATATTCAATGATGTTAGCAGCTACCATGAATACCCGGCAACCTTCATCTTCAGCTCGGGCGAGCTGGTGGACACGGTAGAAGAGATCGGTTTCCGCCTGAGGGGGAACACATCCCGTTATTCCCCCAAAAAATCCTTTAAGGTTTCATTCAACACTTTTGTCCAGGGCAGGAAATTCTACGGCCTGGAAAAAATGAATATCAATGGCGAGCACAACGATCCATCCGTAATCCGGTCAAAACTCTGCTGGGATATCCTTCGTAAAATGGGTGTTCCGGCCCCGCGCGCCAACCACGTCGGGCTATATGTTAACGGGAGCTATTATGGGCTGTATATCCATGTCGAGCATATCGACGAGGAATTTGTCCTTTCCCGTTTCGGGAACAATGACGGGAACCTCTACAAATGCCTCTGGCCGGCTGACCTGGCCTATTTCAGCAGCGACCCGGACGATTATAAGTTCGAATCAGAGAACCGGAGGACATACGACCTGCGCACCAATACGCAGGAAGATAACTACGGGGACCTGTACCAGCTGATTGAGATCCTGACAAGAACAACAGATGCAGAATTTCCCTGCGAACTGGAGAAAGTGTTCAACGTGGATGATTACCTGAAAATACTTGCTTTCGATGTGATGAGCGGGAACTGGGATGATTATTCATACCTCATGAATAATTACTACCTGTATCATAATACGGCAAGCGGGAAATTTGAATTCATTCCCTATGACCTGGACAATACCCTGGGGATAGACTGGATCGGGAGGGACTGGGCCACCCGTGACATCTATGACTGGTCAAATTCCGATGAAGCCAGGCCCCTGCACAACCGGATCCTGGGCATACAGAAATACAGGGACCAGTATTCCTATTATCTCAACCATTTGATAACAGAGATCATGGAACCTGCCGTATTTTTTCCCTGTATCGATGCCATCCATGACATGATCGCCCCCTACATCCAGAACGACCCGTTCTATCCGCTGAGCTATCAGTACAGCTTCGATGAATTTAACAGGTCATACGACGTAGCGCTCTGGGGACATGTAAGTTATGGACTGAAACCTTTTATAAACACCAGAATATCGTCTGCCTTATCAAACCTGGAAACAAACAATATCCTGCCGGTAATAAATTACATAAACTCCAACCATCCGAGGCTGGAAGAACCGGTCATCGTTTCTGCCTTCATCCAGGATGATGATCCGGGTATTGCGGCTGAACTGGTATATTCCATAAACAATGGCCCTCAGGAGATCCGGCAAATGTCAGATGACGGTTCGGAGGGGGACCTCGAAGCCGGTGACCGGATATTTACAGCCCTGATTGACCCGCTCGGCACCTCCGGCAATGTCACATTCCAGGTCCGGGCATCCTCCGCCTCAGACAGTGCCCTTGAACCCTGCCAGGGAATTGAGATCACTGTTTTTGAATCGCCATCCCCCGATCTGGTGATCAATGAATTTATGGCCGGCAATGTCACGGTAAGAAGGGACGAATTCGGCGAATTCGATGACTGGGTGGAAATATACAACCGGGATGCCTCGCCTGCCTGGCTGGGTGATAAATACCTCTCGGATGATCTGTTGAATCCGGCAAGGTGGAAGCTCCCGGACCTTGTTCTGGATCCCGGTTCTTTCATCCTGGTATGGGTTGACGGGCAAAACAGCCAGGGACCGGCGCATGCGGATTTCAGGCTTGATAGATCGGGCGAGGAAATCGGGATTTTTGAATCCCCCCTGAGAAACTCCGAAATCATCGATTTCCTGGTTTTCGGTCCCCAGGCAGATGATTATTCATACGGAAGGAGCACGGACGGCGGAAATGACTGGATTGCCTTCAGCAGCTCCACGCCAGGTTTCAGTAACCTTTCCACCCGCCTGGACCGGGAGCCTTTACCCGGAAGAACCCTCATTGCCTATCCGAATCCCGTTGCCGGGGACCTGGTCTTTTTCAGCCGGGTTTCGACGGTTCGCCTTCATGATCTTACAGGACGGGTAATGGCCGAAGGCATGCATACGGATCATCTCTATGTGGGCAACCTGCCGGCCGGTATTTATTTTCTGAAGTTTTCAAGCGGAGAGCACATTAAAATACTCGTTCTTTAAATCATACTTCCCGTCTGCATGCTAACAGCAAATCACATTCTTCCGGAACTGTCTTTTTATCAACTGGATTCTTAACTTTGCGCAATCATGAGGATTCTTCGATGGTTTGTCATCCTGCTGGCTCTCGGCCGCTTGATCCCTGCTTATTCCTCGGTTTATTATATCGCACCCAACGGTCTCAATTCCAACCCGGGAACCATTGATCTGCCGCTCGCAAGCATCCAGAAAGCCCAGGAACTGGTGCATGCCGGCGATACCGTTTACCTGCGCGGGGGAACCTATCACATCACCGAATCGGATATCTCAAGAATCGAGCAGGACCTGTTTGCCTGTATTTCCTTTATTAACAAAAGCGGAACGGCCGGGGCCAGGATTAAATACTGGGCCTACCCGGGTGAAATCCCGGTCCTGGATTTTTCGGCCGTGACCCCGGCCAACCGGAGGGTGGTCGGGATATGGGTGGAGGCGGATTATGTGCATTTCAGGGGACTGGAAATGACCGGGGTTGAAGTTACCATTACCAGTCATACCGAATCCTACTGTGTTTACAGCTGGGGCAATCATAACATTTTTGAACAATTGAACATGCACGACAACCAGGGAACGGGGCTTCGGCACCGCAGGGGAGGCGGCAATCTTTTCCTGAATTGCGATGCTTACCGGAACCACGATTACACTTCGGAGGATGGGCGCGGGGGTAATACCGACGGGTTCGGCTGCCATCCCAACGACGGGGGAACCGGGAATGTATTCCGGGGATGCCGGGCATGGTTCAACAGCGACGACGGGTACGATGTGCTGGGAGCGGCCGAATCCGTTGTTTTTGAAAACTGCTGGGCATTTTACAACGGCTACTCCACCGGTTTCCTCAGCCTGGGTGACGGGAATGGTTTCAAGGCAGGCGGGTACGGAAGCACTGCGGTCTCCAATCTTCCCGTGCCGATACCCAGCCATACGGTACGCTTCTGCCTTGCGGTCAGAAACAAAGCGAGCGGGTTTTATTCCAACCACCATATCGCGGGAAGCACCTGGCACAACAACTCTGCATACTGGAACGGGACCAACTTCAACATGCTGAACCGGCTGGAAGACAACGTCACCGATGTGCCGGGATACGACCACATCATGCGGAACAACCTTTCCCACAGAAGCGGCTCTCATATCCGGAATGTCAATTACGCGGAATGCGATATCAGTGATAATAGTTTTGATTTGAGCCTGGCTGTCTCGGATGCGGATTTCCTGAGCCTGGATACCGCATTGCTGGTGAAAGCCAGGAATCCGGACGGAAGCCTTCCGGACAATGATTTTATGCGGCTTGCTTCATGGAGCAGTTTGATCGATGCCGGAACGGATATAGGTTTCGCGTTTTCAGGAGGCGCCCCCGACCTGGGTGCATTTGAACTGGATTATTTCAGGTTTCCCCGATCGAACGCATTCTGGTACGAATATTATACGCCTCCCATGGACGGGGGACCCGCGGAAGAAGCCGGGTATAATGTCAAGGGCCTGCTGGACCGCGACACCCTCATTTACGGTAATCTTTATCAAATGCTTTTCCGTTTTACGAACGATCTGCTCGAGCCTGAAACTGCATCCTGCATAGGGTACATCCGGGAAACCCAGGATAAAAAGGTTTTTTTCAGGAACCTGCCGGAGAATGAGCTCCAGCCTCCGGATACCGGGGATCTCCTGCTCTATGATTTTGCTGTGAGGGCCGGGGATACGATACCGGGGACCGCTCCCTTCATCGGGGCGGAATTTCTTATTGTTTCCGGAGTTGATTCCGTGCTCCTGAACGGGCAGACCAGGAAAAGAATAAAATTCCGGGATTATGAACACGTGAAATGGATCGAGGGCATCGGGAGTGAACGCGGCCTGCTTTTCGGTGCCGGTGACCTGCCTACGAACGGAATGTACAACGACCTGGTTTGTTTTTTCGAGGGCGGTCGTAAAATCTATCATAACGAGAGCTTCGAGTACTGCTACTTCCCGCCTTCCGGGATTGCCGATTCGCAACTGCGGGCTACCGGCATCCGGGCTTACCCGAATCCCTGTTCCCTGGATTTCATATCCATTGAATCCCGGGATCCCCTTAAGGAAGTGATGCTGGTGAACAGCATGGGGAAGGTAGCAGGCGTTTATCCCGGTATGGGAAAAAGCCAGCTTAAAATCCCGGTAGAAGAATGGGAACCGGGAATTTACCTGGTCCGGGCAATAGATATGCTTAACAAAGCTGCCTTCTTAAAAATTATCATCGCTCGATAAAGTTAAAGCCTGGGATGATAACTTATTTTAACCTAAAGCATATGAAACTTAAGTCTACCCCTTTCCTGCTTTTTGCAGGCATGCTAATTGCTCTGCTCTTGTCGGTGGCTGACGCCCTGATAGACGATCTGGGCCTGACAAGGTACTATACCATCAAATTGACCCGAAATGCCTGAGAATCGGAAACGCCTCTCATTTTTAGACAGATACCTTACTGTCTGGATATTTACCGCCATGCTGGCAGGCGTATTATCGGGATATTTCTTCCCTGGTATTGCCCAGTTCTGGAATGGGATGAGCCGGGGTACGACGAACATCCCCATTGCCATCGGATTGATTGTCATGATGTATCCTCCCCTTGCCAAGGTCAGGTATGAGGAACTGAAAGATGTATTTCGAAACCGAAAGGTCCTCGTTTTATCACTGATCCAGAACTGGCTGATCGGTCCGGTATTGATGTTTGTCCTGGCCGTTGTTTTCCTGAGGGATTACCCGCATTACATGGCCGGTCTGATCCTGATCGGACTCGCACGATGCATCGCCATGGTGATCGTTTGGAACGACCTTGCCAGAGGAGACACAGAGTATGCCGCGGGACTGGTTGCCTTTAATTCCATCTTCCAGGTATTGTTCTTTTCATTCTACGCGTATATATTTATCACCCTGCTGCCGAAATGGTTCGGACTTGAATCTTTTGTAGTGGATATTACGATAGGTGAAATCGCTAAAAGCGTATTTATTTACTTAGGGATTCCTTTCCTGGCCGGATTTCTGACACGGTTCATATTAATACGTGTGAGGACCAAGGAGTGGTATCATAAAAAATTCATTCCGAAGATCAGCCCCCTGACACTCGTAGCATTGCTCTTTACCATCATCGTAATGTTTTCCCTGAAAGGTGAATACATCATAAAAATACCATTGGATGTAGTGCGGATTGCCATCCCCTTGGTCATCTATTTTGTGATCATGTTCCTGGTGTCGTTCTTTATGGGTAAACGGATCGGGGCGGATTATCCAAAGACCGCCACCATTGCCTTCACGGCTGCCAGCAATAACTTTGAACTGGCCATAGCGGTGGCTGTCGCTGTATTCGGGATCAACTCAGGAGAGGCATTTGCCGCGGTAATCGGTCCCCTGGTGGAAGTCCCCGTTCTTATCCTGCTGGTTAATGTGGCGCTCAGATTTCAAAAGATATACTTTACAAAACCAGAGCCTGCGCAGTAAATTTCATAAAAAAAATACCCGCAACTTCGGGTTTGTTTCGTTCAAAATCAGCTTATGGGCCTTCTTTCCGGCTTGGATTTCATATTCTTGTAGCTCCACCAGGACTCGCATCCTTTAACCTCATTTAATTTCATGTTCTCTGTATCAGCCTATTAATGGGATATCCAGATAAATATAATAAAATGAAATCAAATCAAATAAA
>CAZVLG010000278.1:0-2596 GCA_964627835.1 uncultured Bacteroides sp. | reverse complement strand
TCGCACTGGTCCCCATAAGCCTTATCGTAACTGCATTTCGGACAGGTCCCCACGATGTACCGGTCGGCCAGGAATTGCCCAACCTCGGGATCGTAATATTGCTCCGTTTCTTTTTCGGTGAACTCCCCCCTTTCATACAGGGTCCTGAAAAATTCAGAAGCCGTTTTGTGATGGGTAGGGCTGGTGGTCCTGTGATAGATATCGAACTGGATCCCAAAGCGGCTGAAGGAATCCTTGTTCATCTGGTGATAATGGTCGACGATCTGCTGTGGGGGGACGCCTTCCTGTCTTGCCTTGATGGTGATCGGAACGCCGTGTTCATCGGAACCGCAGACGAATATAATGTCTTCTCCCTTCAGGCGGAGATAGCGTGAATAAATGTCTGCGGGTATGTATACCCCGGCCAGGTGTCCGATGTGAACCGGTCCGTTGGCATAGGGAAGTGCAGCCGTGATCAGGTTTCTGTTGTACTTCTTCATGTTGGACAAAGATAATGGTCATTTGCGAAAAAAATACGTAATTTGAAACAATGATGCGGCTTCCTCCATATTTAAAACAGGGCGACAGGGTGGCCATTGCTGCTCCGGCACGCTGGGTGGAACGGGAAGACATGGATTATTTTATCCGGGCACTTGCCGGGGAAGGATGGAAAGCGGAGCCGGGCTCGATCTATTCCCGCCACCATCAGTTTGCAGGCAGCGATGAGGAACGGCTAACGGACCTGCAGTCCATGCTTGACGATCCCGGCATCAAAGCCATATTCTGTGCCCGGGGCGGGTATGGCACAGCTAGACTCCTGGACCGGATCGACCTGAATGCATTTGCAAGGCATCCGAAGTGGATTGCCGGCTTCAGCGACATTACCGCCCTTCATTCCTGTATTCTGATGAAGATCGGGATTGCCGTGCTCCACAGCGCCATGCCCTATACGCTCCGGGACGGCAAAGACAAGCCGGGCCTTGAGAGCCTGTTCTCCGTTTTGAAGGGAAAAGGGCCGGACTACGAAGTACCACCCCATGGACTGAACCGGGACGGGAGGGCCCAGGGGGTACTGCTCGGGGGCAACCTTTCGGTCCTCTATAGCCTGACAGGTACGGATTACCAGATACCCACAAATGGGGTCATCCTTTTTCTGGAGGATGTCGACGAGTATTTATACCATATTGACCGGATGATGCTTAACCTTCGGATGGCAGGCATGCTGGAACATCTGGGCGGACTTGTCATCGGCGGCATGAACGAAATGAGGGACAACCATGTACCCTATGGCAAAGACGCCTACCGGATCATCCGGGAAGCCGTTGAACCCTATTCCTTCCCGGTCTGTTTTGGTTTCCCGGCCGGGCACCAGAACCCCAACCTGGCCCTTGTCCTTGGCCGCGAAGTTTACCTGGAGGTGGAAGCAGGCGTTTGCCGGCTGAATTATATCGCATAGGTGACAGAAATGGCCAAACACCTGGAGACCGGAAAAAAAGGAGAACAGATCGCACGGGAGTTCCTGGTGGGCAAGCAATGGAAAATCCTGGAGCAGAACTGGAGAAGCGGGCACAGGGAGATCGACATCATCGCCGAATCGGAAGGAGTGCTGGTCATCGTGGAAGTCAAGGTACGGAAGTTCATAGGCTCGGAACGGATCGAGGAGCATATCCCGCACAGCAAGCAAAAATACCTTATCCGGGCGGCAGAGGCATACCTGAAATACAGGAAGCTTGACATGGGGGTGCGCTTCGATGTGATCCTGCTTACCGGGGAAGGGGGCAATTACCGCATAGAACACATTGAAAATGCGTTCAGTTCATGGGACTGACAAATTTATAATTGATTTACAACTATGAAAGGATTATTATATTCATGGATTCTCTTACTGGCAACTTTCACTTTATCAGCACAGGATGAAGTACATATGTTAGCCGGTTACCATTATAATGGAAAAATTTTATCAGAAACAGAAGATAAGGTAATTATAAGGCGGAACGATAACACAACCGCTACCATTGCCAAACCTGAAATATGGAAAATAGTCTACGATAACGGAACTGAAGTTGTAATTAATGAATCAATTGAGGAACTTGAATTAAGGATAGGGAATATCAACCACCAGGAAACCCTGGAAGAGATCATTAGGAATGGGGAGGACAGGGAGGTGGAAGTGGCCTACTACTTTCTCATCAGAAAGGGATACCGGTACGACTTCCGTGAAAAGAATATATCCGATTTTTCTGCTCGTTTCCCAAACAGCAAATACCGGCGAGAGCTCGCAACCATGACGCGTTTCAAGAAGGAATTCAAAGAAAATGCAAAAATCGGATTCCAATGCGGAGACCCATATACACCCAATGTGGTTGACAGGGAAGCGAATTTCAACTTGAATTTCATTGACCACCTGGAGGTATCCCGCACCCTTGATATTAATGTTATTCTCAGGTTTATTAGAACTTATGGCAAAGGAGCGAAGCTGAAGAGTGGAAGGGAATGGAAGAATGAATATGAGATCAGCTTTACACTGGACGATTCATCAGAACCGTTCGTAATCAATGATCAATACAAGCCTGTGGATTATCAGGGGGACAATCCTCATATGATATTTTTAAATAAT
>CAZVLG010000277.1:0-16273 GCA_964627835.1 uncultured Bacteroides sp. | reverse complement strand
GGTCCTACAACCACTATACCGGACGGGAGATCGAACGGAGGGAGGATGGACCATGGCTGGAATGGACCATTCCCAGGATACCCGACATCATAACGGATGAAGTCAACATGAAATAAAACCGAACTAAAAACAGATCCCGGTGAAAGTAGTCATTATTGAAGATGAGAAGCCCGCTGCCGAGAGGCTTGAAATGTTACTGAAAAGATACGAGCCTGACACGGAAATCATCCAGGTGCTGGATTCGGTTGAGGGCAGTGTCCGGTGGTTCGGGGAAAATCCCGGCAAGGCTGACCTGGTTTTTGTGGACATAAGATTGACCGATGGATTGAGTTTTGAGATATTCAAACAGATCCGTATCGACAAACCCCTGATATTTACCACCGCATACAATGAATATGCGCTGGAAGCATTCAGGGTGAACTCAATAGATTACCTGCTGAAGCCAGTGTCTTTCGAGGATCTGAACCGCAGCCTCAACAAGCTGGCCAGTCTCAGGGAAAACCTTATGGAGGGCCATCACAGGCTCGAACTTGAGGAGCTTGCGAAGGTTCTTGGACAACTCCAGAGATCGTATAAGAATCGCTTTATGGTCAAGGTCGGTGATCATATACGTTCCATCCCGGCAGATCAGGTGGTCTTGTTTTATGCCGATGGAAGGGTTGTTTTTGTTTTGACCGATCAGGGCAGGGAATACATTGTCGACTATAAGATGGAAGAACTTGACGAGCTGCTCGATCCGGAGGTGTTTTTCAGGATAAATCGAAGCTTTACGATCAATATCCATTCGATACGCGATGTGATCATCCATTCAAACAGCCGCCTGAAAATACTTCTGAACAGGGAATTTGACAGGGAGTTAATTGTAAGCCGCGAGAAAGTGAATCCTTTCAAGCTATGGTTCGGGATGCGTTAGCAGGCATCAGATTCTCACACCGATTACAAGGATATCGTCCACCTGGTCGGCTTCAGCCATCCAGTTCTTCAGGGTCTGAACCATGACCCTCTTCTGCTCCTCCATGGGTTTCATATGGATCTCCTGCAGCATATTCTTGAATTTCTTGATCATGAATTTTTTCTGGTTGGGTCCCCCGAACTGATCCGGGTATCCATCCGAAAAAGTATACACCATGTCGCCCTTTTTGAGCTCAAGGTTGTGCCTGGTGAAGGGCTCTTTGTTACGGGTATGGATCCCGATCGGCATTTTGTCCGCCTTGGCTTCGATCAGTTCCCCGTTCCTGTAGACAAGCAATGAATTATTTGCTCCTGAAAATTCGATCTCCCTCGATTTCGGGTCCAGGATGTAAATCGCAAGGTCCATCCCGTCCTGGCTCTCTCCTTCCTTGCCGGTCTGGTGCAGGGAGGTGATCACATGGTTGCGTAGCTCCCCGAGGATGTAGTCGGTATGCAGATGGATGTGCTTGCTGATGATCTCATTCAGGAAAGCGATCCCCAGCATGCTCATGAATGCCCCCGGGACCCCGTGTCCGGTGCAATCTGCCACCACACAAATGGTTTTCCCTTCTTTTTCGGTTATGTAGTAGTAATCCCCTGAGACGATATCCCTGGGCATATAGAGGATGAAGCGCTCGGGCATCAGGCTGTCCACGTAGTCCCCGGGCGGCAGCATGGCGTTCTGGATCCGGCTTGCATATTCGATGCTGTCGGTGATCTCCTTCTTCTGTTCCGTGATCAGGGCATTTTTCTGTGCCAGTTCCTTGTTCGCCTTCTTCTTCAGGTTGTTCTGGCGTATCAACTGCAGCATCATCACGATAAATATGCCGATGGCGATGATGGTGATGACCAGGATCGTACGGGTTCTTGATATTTTAGCCTCCTGAAGCTCAGACTGAGCCGTCAGCAGGGCATTCTCCTTCTCGGTGGCTTCGGTCTCATACTTTACCTGCATATCGGCAATGGCTTTCCGCCGGTCTTCCTGGGTAAGGGAATCATTGGTCGCGAAATACAGCTTGTAATATTTCAGGGCCTGTACATAATCCTTTCGCTTTTCATAAACCTCAGACATCTTGTTATAGATGTACTTCACGACTTCCTTGGTATCGGTTTCGAGGGCAAGCTCGAGCGAATTGTTCAGGTATTCCAGGGAGGTGTTGTAATTATTGAATGCAAGGTATACCTGTCCGAGCCAGAGGTAAATGTTGGCAAGGTTGGCCCGGTTGTTCAGCTCGGCATTCAGTTCCAGGGCCCGTTCGAGGGGTTCCAGTGCCTGGGCGGGTTTGCCAGAGTTAACATAGATGATACCGATGTTCAGGAGACAGCCGACGGATCCATCCACATCTCCCAGTTCCTCGCGGACTTCAAGGGATTCATGATAATAGCGCAGGGCTTCGTCAAACAGCCCGAGGTATTTGTCGGTAGGTTCGATCTTGATGGAATCCTGGTAATTCTCTCCAAAAAGGGATTTGAGGGAATCCGCGGCCAGGTGGTTATACACATTGCCGATATTGTTAAGGCTCCCGGCGATTTCCCTTTTAGCGCCCAGTGCCCGGCTCCTTTCAAGCTGGTTAAAATGCACTTCGAGTGCCTTGTCATATAGCTCCTGCGTGAAATAGATCACTCCCATGCTGTTGGTCACAGCCGCTATTCCGGCAGCAGAATTTACCTCCTCAAAAATGGGCAGTGCCCGCTGGAGAAAGTTAAGGGCCACATCGTATTCTGCCCGTTCCAGGTTTGCATTCCCGATCCTCAGGTACATTCGCGCAGCATCGAACTTTGAGCCAGCCTGGCTGTAAAGCTCTGCCGCTTCCACGTAATTATTTGTAGCACCCTGAAAATCACCCTGAAGGTACATGACCAATCCTGTATTACCGATAATATCCGGGAGCACGTCAAGGTCATTGGATTCCTCGGCAAGCGGCCTGGCAAGTTTATAATACTCGAGCGCCGTGCTGTAATCAGCATTCCTCCGGTTTACTTCTGCAATAAAATATAGGGAAGTAGCCTCAATTTGCTTGTTTTTACTTCCGGATGCAATATCCCGTGCCTGGGTGAAATAATTGATGGCCATCTCAGGGTCCCCCGTGTAAATGTACACTCCCCCGATCCGGTTCAGGGCATTGGCCATGCCATCGGAGTAATCGTTCTCTTCACTTACCTCGTATGCGGTATTAAATGATTTAAGAGCTGCCTCATTATCATCTGCATTGTAAAGGATCAGTCCATGCTTTATATAGGCTTCCACCCAAAGCTCCAGGTTATCCATATTGCCGGCATACTCGATGGCATCCTCTGCATAATCCAGGCGGTGGTTCAGGGAGAGGGACACGTTGTCCGATAAGGAAAACAGGATCTCAAGGTGATCTTTTCCCTCCGTAGTCTCCAGCAGGGTGCGCAGGCTGTCGACCTGCGGATTGTCCTGGGCCCGGATCGGCAGGACAGGTAACAGGCTGGCAACCAGTAAAAGAGATATGAATCGTGTGAATTTCATGTCCGGTATAAACCACCTACATAATTACAAAATTATATAGAGTTTTGGAAATTATTGCTGAAAAATACCTGCGTTCCCTCATACTGAGTAAGGTTTAATGAGGGTGAGAGTCCGTTTTTTTGTGCCAACCTGAAGACGATTTTTTCGCAATTGCAGCGGGGATCACTTTCCGGCTGATGGTATTTTATGAACTCCTCCATATCAGTTGTAAACGAGTCGTTTATTATGATAAACTAAAATATTATTTTGACGAATGGATAAAAAGGATCCGGATGCATTTTTTTGTTTGATAACCGGGCTTTATCTGTCAGAATTAAGACCTTTATAATCAGAAAATTGAAATGTTTTTGCAGATAGATTAGGATTGTCTGAAAACCGCTGATATCAGGACTTGCAGACGATCTTTTGATGAATGATTTTACTTTGCCCTGTTATTGTTGTAATTTTATTTCATCATTTTTAAGGGAACTTTGAAAATACAAGATATTCAAATCCATTAATCCTCTGAAGACAGAAACCAAATTATAATACTACCATGAAAAACAACTACTCGTTTTTGAAGATGATCACTGGCCTGGCAGCCATGCTGGTCATGGCCATGATCAGCCAGAATTTGCAGGCTCAGTATATTATCACCCAGCCTAGGGATGCCACCGTGTTCGAGGGATTCACCGGCACACTGGTATTCGAGGTTGAAATAATACCGGTTGCCAAAGTGGATTTGCAATGGTATTTTAAAGCACCGGGAGCAACAGAAGGGAAAGCACTTACCGGAGAGAACGCAGCAAGATTGGAGGTGCTGTTTGCCAGTCCGATTACGACGAAATGGCATGGTGCGGGGTACTATTGCGTTGCGAAGGGTTTGGAGGAGGACATCAGCCTGGATGCATACATCTGGGTCCAGTCCCCGGTCAAGGACTCTGTTATTACGGGCCAGCCCGTGGACGTAACCCTGGAGGTCGGATACGCAGGCCTGATCAATTTCAATGTGGAAGTAGAGGCCGGGCTGGAGGCCAAGTACGCCTGGTACGAAAGGAAGCCCAGCAGGCCGGGCGGGGTGGTGCCTGATTGGGTCCAGGTCGGTGTAGGACAACAGCTTACTCTGAAAACGGACGGACTCGACCCTAGACAGAACGGAACTGCATACCGATGCCTGGTGATTCATGGGGAGGAGGAATACAGCCAGGTGGCCTATCTGTGGGTACAGGAACCCAAGAAGCTAATCAAGACGGAACCGGTGGACGTGACCGAGAAAGAAGGAGCCGAGATAAAGGCTGTCTATTTTGATATTACCCCGGTTTACCTGGAGTCGAAATTCCAGTGGCAGGTGAAATATCCGGGAAAGGAGTGGGCCGATTACCCAGATGCGGTGAAACCGGTATTCGAATTCCCGGTCAAATCCCCGCTCGGCCTGAGATACGACGGAACAGCGGTGCGCTGCATCGTAATAGTAAAGGAAACCATCGAAGTAAGCGATGTGGCTTACCTTCACGTCGAGGAAGCCAATAAATACATCCTGGTTGATCCCGAGGATGTAATGATGAAGGAAAATGAATCCCGTGAGCTGCATTTCTACATCAAATACGATGAATCCTATCCGCACCTTGTGTTTCAGTGGCAGGAAATGAAGCCCGGGGGTTCCTGGGTGGACATAACCCACGTCATTGCTTATAAGCCGGAGCTGTATTACCCCATTAAGATGGTCACTCTTGACTGGAATGGATGGGGTTTCCGCTGCGTGGTGATAAACAAGGACAACGGGGACATTGAATACAGCAAGGAGGCCATTCTGTATGTTATGCCCGACAGACCCTATTTCCTCGGGCACCCAAGCAATGCAACGGTTTGCGAGAGTGCTGAAACAGCCGTTAAATTCGCGGTAAAAGTTGAGGAAAGCATCAAGCTCAGCCTGCAGTGGCAGATGAGCCCGGCAAACAAGGAGTGGTACGATATCAAGGGAGCCGACAGCACCGTCTATGTCAAGGAATTTACTTCGGTCCCCCTCAGCTACAACGGCTACACATACCGCTGCCGTGCGACCGATGAGTTCGGGTTTGTACAGTTCAGCGACATCGCATTCCTGAACGTCAGAGCCCTGCCCCAGATCACATCCCATCCTGCGAGCCAGGAGAAAATGGTGGGAGAGGCTGCAACCTTCAACGTTGCGGCAACGGGTTACAAACCCTTCACCTATCAGTGGTACAAGGATGAGGATCCCTTATCAGGGGCAGTGTTTGCCTCCCTCAGCCTTTTCCCGCTTGCGGAAACGGATTCCGGGGACTATACCGTTGTCGTACGCAATGCATGTAAAAATTCGGGGGATACCAGCAATGCGGCCACCCTTACGGTCAATGCCCCGGAATTCGGCGACGGGTGGTTTGAGCAGGAGATAGCTACCAGTAAAAATCTGACTGATATAAAATTCACAGGTGCAAATTCAGGCTGGGTCACCGTTACAAATTCAAATAGGATTTACAAAACGGTTGACGGCGGGAAAACCTGGACGGATACATCCGTTATAACCACCATGAACTGGGAAGCTGTTTTTACGAGAGAAAATGGCAATTATGTCTGGATAGCAGGTGAGGACTCGATTAAATACAGTCAGGATGGAGGCGGTACATGGATGGGTGGAGCAGTAGCCTCTGAATTCAGTACACATAACCTGTATGATCTTTACTTTACCGATAACTCGAATGGATGGGCTGTTGGCGACAACGGACTGGTCCTTAATTCGAATGACGGAGGAGCCTCCTGGACCTGGAAGCATAGCGGCAACCATACCTTTGTTCCGGGGGCGGATGTCACACTATCAGCGGTTCATTTCGTAAACGCGGATACCGGATTTGCCGTAGGGAACAATGGAGTGATCATTGTAACCGAAGACGGAGGATCAAGCTGGGCACCGGTGGAATCAGGCACATCATCTGCTCTGAAGGACATCCATTTCCTGAACGATCAGATTGGATGGATATCGGGTGAGGACGGTGTGCTGTTAAATACCCAGGATGGGGGCGACAGCTGGAGTGCCGTCCCGGTTGAAGCTTCGGTTGCCGACCAGGACCTGAATGGAGTATTTTTCGTCGATGCAGACAATGGCTGGGTCATTACCGGGAACGGTAAAATACTGAGAACGAACAACGGGGGAGATGCCTGGTATTTCCAGGAATCCGGCACCACCCAGTCGCTGAATGCCATCGATTTTGCCGATTATGACAATGGATGGGTGGTCGGAAATGCTTCCACCATCCTGCGCACGGCCTCCAGCGGTTGTCTTGTGCCAACGGTCAGCCTGTTCGAGGACAAGGAATTCTGTGCCAGCGTGAATTACCAGCTGGTGGCGGACAGCTTTGTCAATAATGTGGATTGCAATTACCTCTGGAGCCACGAGGATGATGATGGAATACCTGGTAAATTTACCGTAACGGAATCCGGCAAGTACTGGGTACGTGTGACCTCGGTCTGCGGTAAAGTGGTTTCCGATACGGTCAATGTTGTTCTTTACCCGCTGCCCGAGCCCGATGCCGGTTCCGACCAGGGGATCTGCGACGGGGACAGCGTACAGCTGCTGGCCACAGGAGGTGTGGAATACAGCTGGAACAATGCATCCTACCTGGATGATCCGGAGGTGCAGAACCCCAAGGCCGGTCCGCCGGTAGGCAAGACGGATTTCATCGTAACCGTCACGGACGAGAACCTCTGCGAAAACTCAGATACGGTCTCGGTAACGGTCTATCCGATCCCGACCTCCGCTTTCACGGCAAGCGATGAGATCTGCCTGGGAGATTCCGCTGCGATCACTTACGCGGGAACGGCTACTGCGAACGCGAATTTCTGGTGGAGTTTTGACGAGCGGTCGACCGTACTGTCGGGAGACAGCATCGGTCCCTACGGAGTCAGCTGGGATACAGCCGGCGTTTACCTGGTCACCCTGCTCGTGGAAGAGAACGGATGTTCCTCCGATACGAGCGAAGCCGAGGTTACCGTGCATCCCATTCCAACATCGGCCTTCAGCCTGCAATCGGCCGTATGCGGATCCGACCTGGTCGAGGTTGAATATACGGGCGGGGCATCCGGGGATGCCGACTTCATCTGGAGTTTTGATGGAGGAGTGGTCAGCACCGGCGACGATACGGGACCGGGACCGATAAGCCTGTCCTGGGCAAGCCCGGGAACTAAGACGGTCGGCCTTTCCGTAACGGATAATGCCTGTACATCTGATCCTACAACAAAACAGATCGTGGTCGCCTATCCATACAGCGGACAGGCCATCTGCCTGGTCACAGTAGATATTGAAACAGGCAAGAACGCCATCATCTGGGAAAAGGGAGACCATCCCGGCGTAGAGTTCTACAAGGTTTACAGGGAAGCCAGCACCGGGGGAGGTGTATACGACGAACTCGTCACCCTGCCGGCGGATACCCTCAGCTATTATGTGGATGAGACCTCAGAACCCGCATCGAAGATACATAAGTACAGGGTATCGGTCATTGATACCTGCGGCAACGAGTCCGCCGCAAGCCTTTACCATAAATCGATGCTGCTTACGACCAGCCTTGGTATCGGTGTAATCAATGTAAGCTGGTCGGAATACGAGATCGAGGGTACGGGCTTCGGATTCGAATACTATATCATAATGCGCGGGCCCTCAGCCACCGAGGTGAAACCCTATGACACCATTCCTGCAGATAATGAGTTTTACCCGGATGGGCATCCCAGGTGGGGACAGAATTTTTACCGGGTGGCCGGAGTGATGGATGGTGAGTGCAGTCCCTCAGGCAACTTCAAGGCGGGAACAGGGCCTTACAGCCACTCCCTTTCGAACCTGGACGATAACAGGCTCCAGTCCACCGGGATCAGGGATGAGATTGCCGCAAACAACGGCCTGCGTGTATATCCGAATCCCTTCCGGGAGAAACTGAACCTGGAGTACCAGTTGCAGGATCCTGCCAGTGTGAAGATCGAGGTATACAATATCCTTGGTGTAAGGGTTCTCGAACTTTATAACGGGGATCAGATCCCGGGAGTATATAATTACAATATCATGGCCAGCGACCTGGACGGGAGCTCGATCTATTACCTGAAGTTCTCCGTCGACGGGGCTACGGTGGTGAAAAAGCTGGTACCTTCCAAATAGGACAGCAAAGTAGTTGATGGAAATAAGGTGGCGGTCCGTGGGACTGCCGCCTTTTTTTTATCCCCTGAATTTCCCTAATTTTGCCCTGTTAATAAAAGACTTTTAACTCTGAAAATTACCATACATGAAATTTGATGTACTCGTAATCGGCAGTGGCCCGGGTGGCTACGTTGCAGCCATACGGGCTGCCCAACTTGGATTTAAGGTGGCTGTGGTGGAAAAAGAATCCCTTGGCGGGATCTGCCTGAACTGGGGCTGCATCCCAACGAAATCGCTCTTGAAATCTGCCCAGGTATATGACTATTTCAAACACGCTGAAGAGTATGGCATCAACCTGTCCGGGGAGGCCAAACCGGATTTTGCAGCGGTGATCAAGCGAAGCCGGGGCGTGGCCGAAGGCATGAGCAAAGGCGTTCAGTTCCTTCTGAAAAAGAACAAAGTGGAGGTGATCAATGGATTCGGCAAACTTGCCGGCAGGAAGAAGGTGGAGGTGACCGATGCAGACGATAAGAAAACCACGATCGAGGCCGAACATATCATCCTGGCAACAGGGGCACGCTCACGCGAATTGCCGAACCTGAAACTGGACGGGAAAAAGCTGATCGGGTACCGCATGGCCATGAACCTTCCGGAACTGCCCGGGAGCATGGTGGTGGTCGGATCCGGAGCCATTGGAAGCGAATTTGCTCATTTTTATACCAGTATGGGGACCAGGGTGACCCTGGTGGAGTTCCTGCCCAATGTCGTGCCCCTGGAGGACGAGGAGGTTTCCAAGCAGCTTGAGCGCTCCTTTAAAAAAGCCGGCATGAAGGTTATGACCGGTTCAACGGTAGAATCGGTCGATACGAGCGGGGAAAAATGCAAAGTGAAGATCAAAACCGCGAAAGGCGAGGAGGAAACGGAAGCAGATATAGTCCTTTCAGCCGTGGGCATTACCCCCAACCTGGAGGGGATCGGCCTTGAAGAAACGGGCGTTAAGGTGGAAGAGGGAAAGATCAAGGTCGATGAGTATATGCGGACCAGCGTGGAAGGGATCTATGCGATCGGGGACATCGTACCGGGTCCGGCACTCGCCCACAAAGCCTCTGCAGAAGGGATCCTTTGCGTGGAAGCTTTCGCGGGACATAAAGTCGAACCCATCGATTACGGCAATATCCCGGCCTGCACCTATACGAGTCCCGAGGTAGCCTCCGTGGGAATGACCGAAAAAGCGGCAAAGGAAGCCGGTTACGAGATCAGGGTGGGGAAATTCCCCTACACCGCGTCCGGTAAAGCCAGCGCCGCAGGCCAGAAGGATGGCTTCATCAAGATGATCTACGATGCCAAATACGGAGAACTCCTGGGGGCACATATGATCGGGGCCAACGTTACCGAGATGATCGCCGAGATCGTAGTCGCCCGGAAACTGGAGACCACCGGCTATGAGATGATCAAATCGATCCATCCGCATCCAACCATGTCGGAAGCCATAATGGAAGCCTCCGCGGCTGCCTATGACGAGGCGATCCATCTGTAAAAAAAAGTATTTTATTCCATTGCAGGGGCCGTCTCATAATAACATTGATTCGGCCTTTTTCTTTTTTCCCCGGGCATATTATGCGACAACCGGGCATGGTTGTCCCTTTTTAATTTACGATCGCCGGAAACACCTACGCAACCTATCTGTTGACAGGATCATCTATTGAATGAATCAGATTAATTAAAGTGGCAAAATTTTTGTCCGCCAATTTATAGTAATTTAAACTGGTTTTTCTCGCTGAACTGTTGGTGGACCCGCTTGACAATATTATTAAAGGCTGCCTGAAGGGTGACAGGAAGTGCCAGGAACAATTATACAAAATGTTCTCGAACAGGATGTTTGGTTTGTGCCTGCAATATGCGAATAATCACGACGATGCCTGCGATATACTCCAGGAAGGGTTCATCAAGGTGTTCCGCAAGCTTGAACAGTTCACCGGGAAAGGATCCTTTGAGGGCTGGATCAGGCGTATCATGATCAATACGGCCCTGGAACGCTATCGCAGCCAGTTGCATCTTTACCCGCTTACGGATGCTGCTTCTATGAGTGATGAGGTCCTCCACGAAGAAGTATATCAGAAATTATCCGCCGACGACCTGGTGAAGCTGGTCCAGGAGCTTCCCCCGCGTTACCGGATGGTTTTCAATATGTATGCCATCGAGGGATACGCACACAAGGAGATTGCAGAGATCATGGGGATTACGGTGGGCACTTCAAAGTCCAATCTTTCAAGGGCCAGGGAAATCCTTCAGCGAAAGGTAAAGCGGTATTATGAGAGCAATGAAAACATAAGCTAGGAAGGTGAGCAGGAAAAATAATCATACGGATAAAGCTTTCCAGGAATCCCTGAGATCATACCAGGCGGCTCCTCCGGAAGGGGTATGGGATGGGATCACCCAGTCGCTTAACCTTGACAGGAGAAAGGCGAGGGTTGCCTGGATGGTAAGAATAGCCGCTGCAGCCGCAGTGATCCTTGCAGCTGGCAGTATCTGGCTGCTTCTGAACCGTGCGCCCCGGCGGGAGATCGGGAAATTGGAAGTCCAGGAGACTCCTGCGGATCAATCGGGAATCCCTGCGGACCGACTGGAACCCACTGAGGATCAACCGGGAATCCGAACGGATCAACCGGGAACCCCGGCAGATCAACCGGCCTCCCTTTCGGATCAAGCGGAATCCCGGACCGGCCGGCCGGAAATCCTTGCGGAACAACAGACAATCCGGGAAGATCTCCGGGAAAGCCCCGATGAGGTGCAGCCGGGCTTTTCACGTAGGCAGGATACCTACCAGGCGGAGCAGAAGCCGCTGGACGAGTCCGCCATGCACATGGATAGTCCCCTGCGAATAAACGGGAAATCCCCCTACCTTATCCGGACCGGAAGAGCCGGTGCCGAACCGGTCCTGGCCAGGCGCAGCCAGGCGGAAATTCCCGTTAGAAAGGATGAGGGTATAGATGTTTTCGAGGAATTCGGGGAAAATGGCCATGCCGGCTATGATAAATGGGCTGTCGGGGGACAGTTTTCTCCCGTTTACAGCTACCGTAACCTTGACGCAGGCACGCAGGCCGCCTATACAACCGGGTTTTATAACGAGCGGGAAAACGGGATCGTTTCCTATGCCGGGGGTGTGAACCTGAATTATTTCCCTGCCAAACGGCTTTCTCTTCAATCGGGACTTTATTATTCCCGCATGGGGATGAAAGTGGGGAATTCCTACCTTGCCTCTGCCGTGGACCAGTATCGCCAACCGGATATTCCCGGGACACCACTGGCCCTTGCCAATTCCTCGGGCCGGGTCGAGCTGGGTCCCGACCAGAAAGATGTGACCATTTCCGATTCCCCTCCTCCTGAAGATTTCGGAGGCTGGGACAACGCTACAACCTCTGGTGAAGTGAACAACAAGCAGGAGGTCAGGGACGGCGAAGTACTCCAGCATTTCGAATACCTGGAGGTTCCCCTGCTTGTCCGGTACCGTTTGGTGGACAGGCGAATGGGATTGAACCTGCTTGGGGGACTCAGCACCAATTTCCTGGTGGGAAGCAATGTATATTTCCAGGAAGGCGGCGAACGGGAACAAATCGGAACCACCGGCGACCTGAAGCCTGTCAACTACAGCAGTGTCGTTGGACTCGGATTGCAGTATTCCATTAACCGGAACTTCCATATCAACATGGAACCTACTTTCCGGTATTACCTGAATTCAATCAATACCCTTACCGGCGTCGGTTCACATCCCTATTCCCTCGGATTCTTCACAGGGATATCCTATTCATTCTGATCCTGCCCGGATGACGGGTCCGGGGGGAAGAGAAAGATCCCCGCATCCTCCAGTTGGGCATAAAAGAGGTCCCTCCGTCCCCTGCCGGTCTTGTATGCTATTTTTCAATGCAAACCGGACCTCGATCTCTTATTTTTTCGCTAAAAAAACCGTACTTTTGTATTTTTTCTAATCCCCCGAAATCATGAGCAGATCAGGAAAAGCAAGAACCGTTTTATCATTGTTCGGATTGTTCAGCATGGTCACCGTGCTGGTGGTCCTTTTTATCCGTGCGGCAGATGATTCCGGCAGGCCGGAAATGCCGTATGAGAGAGGAAAATACCTCGTGACCCCGGTGCATATACCCGATGAAATTGATTTTGCGGGCGAACAAACACCCCTGGAAAATTTTGATGTCCGGGAATCCCTCGACCAGGAACTGCTGATCAATACTTACTGGCAATCCCATACCATGCTGCTCATTAAAAGGGCAAACCGTTTTTTCCCTACCATTGAGAAAATACTCCGGGAAAACGGTATTCCTGAGGATTTCAAGTACCTTCCCGTTGCCGAGAGCGACCTGATGAACGCGGTATCGCCTGCGAACGCCGTCGGATTCTGGCAATTCAAAAAGGCGACTGCCATTGAACTTGGACTGGAAGTGAACGAGGAAATCGATGAGCGCTACCATCTCGAAAAATCGACCCAGGCAGCCTGCCAATTCCTGAATCGATCCTACGAACTATACGGGAGCTGGACCATGGCGGCGGCCAGTTACAATGTGGGGCGCACGGGACTGAACCGGCAGATCGGAAGGCAGGGTGAAAGGTATTATTACGACCTGCTGCTGAATGATGAAACGGGCAGGTACATCTACCGCCTGCTGGCCCTGAAACTGATCATGGAAAACCCGCAGGAATACGGATTCGAGTTTGACCGGGAAGAATTGTATCCGCCCATCCCGACCTACAAGGTTACCGTGGATGGCCCCGTGAAAGACTTTGCAGAATTTGCAGGCAGGTATTCCATAAACTATAAAGTGCTTAAGATCTTCAATCCCTGGCTGAGGGACAACAAGCTCAGCAATCCGAAGGGGAAGACCTATTACCTTTCCATCCCTAAAAAAGGATACAGGGACTTTGCCTGGGAGTCGGAGGAACCCGGCAATCCGGAAGAGGGAGAAGAACACAGAGAATCTGAACCCATTGGCGGACAGGAAGGATCATAGAGAATTTATGGAGGATGACAGGTTCATCCGTGTACTCGGTGCCCGGGTCCATAACCTCAGGAACATCGATGTGGAGATCCCGCGTAACCGGCTGACGGTCATCACCGGACTCAGCGGCAGCGGAAAGTCCTCCCTGGCATTTGACACCATCTATGCCGAGGGACAGAGACGGTACATGGAAACCATGTCTGCCTATGCCCGGCAATTCCTCAGAAGCATGGAGCGCCCGGATGTGGATAAGATCACCGGGCTGAGTCCCGTGATCTCCATTGAGCAGAAGTCCACCTCCCGGAACCCCAGGTCCACCGTCGGCACCATCACCGAGATCTATGATTTCCTGCGCCTTCTCTATGCCAGGGCCTCCGATGCCTTTTCACATGTGAGCGGCGAAAAGATGGTCAGGTATACCGATGAACAGATCATCCGGCTGATCTCGGACCGTTACCGGGAAAGGAGGGTCCTGATGCTCGCGCCTGTGGTGAAGGGACGCAAGGGGCACTACCGGGAGCTGTTCGAGCAATTCAGGCGAAAGGGCTTTCTCTATGCAAGGATCGACGGGAAAGTTACGGAACTTCGCCATGGACTGCGGGTGGACCGGTACAAAACACATGACGTTGAAGTGGTGGTGGACAGGCTTACCGTAGGGGATGATCCGAAACGCCTGAAGGAATCCATGGAAACGGCAATGAACCAGGGAAAAGGGATCATGATGGTCCTGGATTCGGAACTGGAGGAGGCCCGGTTTTTCAGCCGCCAGCTCATGTGCCCGACAAGCGGCATTTCCTATAATGAACCCGCCCCGCATACCTTTTCCTTTAATTCGCCGCATGGGGCATGCCATCGCTGCAACGGGCTCGGGGAGATCAACGAGGTGGATATCCGTAAGATCATACCCGACCGGAAGAAAAGCATCAGGGCGGGAGGGATCGAGCCACTCGGGCCCTACCGGAATGCATTGATCTTCTGGCAGCTGGAGGCGATCGGGGACAAATACGGCTTTGGGCTGGAAACGCCCATCGAGAAGATCCCAAAGGAGGCCTTTGAGAAGATCCTGTATGGTTCGGATGAAACCTTTAAACTGCAAAATACACCACTGGGCACCTCGGCCAATTATTTCCTGAGCTTTGACGGCATCGTGAACTATATCTACCATAACATTTCCCAGGAGGGACCCGGGAAAAAAGCACAGAAACAGGCCGACCAGTACATCCGTAAAATTACCTGCCCGGAATGCAAGGGCGCCCGGCTGAACAGGGAATCCCTTCATTTCAGGATCGATGGAAAGAACATCGCCGAACTGGCGGGAATGGATATCATTGAACTGGACAGGTGGTTTGCCGGGATAGAGGAACGCCTGAGCCAGCGCCAGCAGGCCATCGCAAGGGATATCCTCAAGGAGATCAGGGGCCGGATCGGGTTCCTGCTTGATGTGGGACTCGACTACCTCTCGCTGAACAGGGCCGCCCGCAGCCTCTCCGGGGGTGAAGGCCAGCGGATAAGGCTCGCCACCCAGATCGGCTCACAACTGGTCAATGTCCTCTATATCCTCGATGAACCGAGCATCGGCCTGCACCAGAAAGACAACCTGAAACTGATCGGGGCCCTGAAAGAACTGCGGGATGCCGGGAATTCGATCATCGTGGTGGAGCACGACCGGGAAATGATCCTGTCGGCGGATCATATTCTTGATCTGGGACCCGGTGCAGGAAGGCATGGGGGTGAAGTGGTAGCCAGCGGTCCACCCCAAAAGATCGCATCCCTGAATACCCTTACCACGGAATACCTTAATAACCGAAAGATTATACCCGTACCTGAACAAAGAAGGAACGGCAACGGGGCCAGGCTGGTGCTCCGGGGCGCACGGGGCAACAACCTGAAAAACATAACCGTGCCCTTTCCGCTGGGACTTTTTATCTGTGTTACGGGCGTCTCCGGAAGCGGGAAATCCTCGCTTGTGAACGAAACCCTGCACCCCATCCTGAGCCAGCGTTTTTACCGCTCCATCCAGGATCCCCTTCCGTACGACGGGATCGACGGGGTGGAGGGAGTCGATAAGGTGATCGAGGTGAACCAGTCCCCCCTCGGCAAAACCCCCAGGTCGAACCCGGCTACCTATACCGGCGTTTTTTCGGATATCCGGAAGCTTTTTGAGCAGACCCCCGAGGCAAAGATACGTGGCTATAAGGCAGGCAGGTTTTCCTTCAATGTTGCCGGCGGACGCTGCAGCGAATGCAAGGGTGCCGGTGTAGTGTCCATTGAAATGAATTTTCTGCCGGATGTCTACGTGCAGTGCAAGGAATGCTCCGGGAAACGGTATAACCGGGAAACCCTGGAAGTTAAATACAAGGGTTCTTCCATCAGCGATGTGCTCGGTTTCACCATCAACCGGGCGGTGGAATTCTTTCAGCACATACCCGCGATCTCCGCCAAGCTGAAAACCCTTCAGGATGTGGGACTGGGATATATAACGCTGGGCCAGCCGTCGACGACACTTTCGGGCGGGGAATCCCAGCGGGTAAAACTCGCCGCCGAACTGGCCCGTAAAGATACGGGCAAAACCCTGTACATTCTCGATGAACCTACCACGGGACTGCATTTCGATGATATAAGGATCCTCCTGGAAGTACTTAATAAACTGGTTGACCGGGGCAATACCGTGATCGTGATCGAACATAATCTGGATGTGATCAA
>CAZVLG010000276.1:0-5313 GCA_964627835.1 uncultured Bacteroides sp. | reverse complement strand
CATAACTTCCAAGCATCATGACGGATTTGCCATGTATCATTCGGAAGTATCTGACTACAATATTGTGGATCGCACTCCCTATGGCAGGGATATCATAGGGATGCTGAAGCAGGAATGCGACAGGCAGGGGATCAAACTGTTTTTTTATTATTCCCAACTGGACTGGCACCATCCCGATTATTATCCAAGAGGCCGTACGGGGAATTCCACCGAACGGCCGGAATCAGGAGAATGGGGAAGATATATAGACTATATGAATACGCAGCTCACTGAATTATTGACCCAGTACGGGGATGTAGGGGGGATATGGTTTGACGGGATGTGGGACAAACCCGGTGCAGACTGGGAGCTTGATGAAACCTATTCTCTCATCCACAGGCTCCAGCCCCAGGCGCTGATCGGGAGCAATCACCATAAAATGCCTTTCCCGGGAGAGGATTTCCAGATGTTCGAACGGGATCTCCCGGGGCAGAACACCATGGGCTTCAACCAGACCGGGATAAGCGAACTGCCCCTGGAAACCTGCGAGACCATGAACGGTTCCTGGGGATTCAACCTCAAGGACACCCGGTTCAAGAGCCCCCGTGATCTCATCCATATGCTGGTAAGGGCGGCCGGACAGAATTCGAACCTGCTCCTGAATACGGGCCCGATGCCAGACGGGCAGATCCAGCCCGAGAACGTGCAAACCCTGAAAGAAATAGGGGCATGGATGAAACAATATGGAGAAACCGTTTACGGCACCCGGGGAGGACCCGCAGGTCCCCAGCCCTGGGGCGTGACCACGGTAAAGGAGAACAAGGTGTTTGTACACATACTGGCACCGCAGGAAAAGACGATCTACGTTCCCCTTGGCGGAAGAACCGTAACGGGCGCGACGGAATTTACAGGGGGCGGAAAGATCTCCTTTCGCCTGGAGGAAGATGGCGTCATTATTACGCTTCCGGAAACCGACCCCGGGATCATTGATCTTGTCATCGTGCTCGAAACTTCCTGAGGCAGGAGGGCGGCTCCCCGGGGCAGCGATCAGAACAGCAATGACATCCAGGCAGGCCCCCAGCCTTTTTATTCCGGGTCGGGATTTTAAGCGCTGAATTCTTTACCTTTGGAGTGCATAGCCCCATGAAATTCTCAGTCAAATACACCGGGCTGCTGCTCGGGATCCTGTTCTTCCTGGCCATCCTTCTTTTTACAGACCTGAAACCGGACCAGCCTGAAGTAACCCGGACCTTAGCCGTGGCCGTCCTGATGGCCACCTGGTGGGTTACCGAAGCCATACCGCTTTCAGCAACAGCCCTGCTTCCCCTTGTCCTTTTCCCCATGCTCGGGATCCTGGATGGCAAGGAAGTGTCCACCACATATATGAACCATATCATATTCATTTTCATCGGTGGTTTCGTCATGGCCCTGGCCATGGAGAAATGGGAGCTTCATAAAAGAATTGCACTAAAAATCCTTATGATCGTCGGGGTCAGTCCCGGCAGGATCCTTTTCGGTTTTATGCTGGCAACCGCATTCCTGTCCATGTGGATATCCAATACCGCCACCACCATGATGATGATCCCGATCGTCCTTTCGATCATCATCAGCCTGGAGGAATCCATCAGCGGGAAGACCATCGGCCGTTATGCGAAGGGACTGTTCCTGGCCATTGCATACAGTGCATCGGTGGGGGGGATGTCCACCCTGGTTGGGACCCCCACCAACCTGGTCATGCCCAGGATCCTGACTCTTCTCTATCCGGGAGCCCCGGATATTTCCTTTGCAAACTGGTTCTTTTTCGCCCTGCCGGTAACCCTGATCATGTTCGCGGCAATCTGGCTGCTGATCTATTTCCTGTACAGGCCCAGGGAAAAATGGACCGGTATCAACCAGGAGCACTTCAGGGACCAGTACAGGCAGCTTGGCCCGGCCAGTTATGAAGAAAAAGTAGTATTTACCCTGTTTGTTCTGCTTGCACTTCTCTGGATATTCCGTGCCACCATCGAATTTGATCATTTTCGCATACCCGGATGGTCGTCCCTTTTCGGCTACCCTGAATACATTAATGACGGAACGGTAGCCATGCTCGTGGCGGTTATCCTGTTTATAATACCTGCAAGGTCAAAGGGGGCAAAAAGGATCATGGACTGGAAAACCGCCCAGAAACTGCCCTGGAACATTGCTCTCCTGTTTGGTGGAGGCTTCGCCCTGGCGGAGGGTTTCCAGACCAGCGGGCTGGCCCTCTGGTTCGGAGAACAGCTTTCATGGACGCAATCCATCCATCCATTGCTGATCATGCTGGCCATCGTTGCCCTGATGTCCTTCCTCACCGAGCTAACCTCCAATGTCGCCTCAACCCAGATGCTGCTGCCCGTATTTGCCAGCCTTGCCGTTTCGAGCGGCAACAATCCCATTCTTTTCATGATCCCGGCCACCCTGGCATCCTCCCTTGCCTTCATGCTGCCAACCGCCACACCGCCAAACGCAATTATATTCGGAACGGAGAGGATCCGGATCGGTACCATGATCCGGACGGGATTCCTTCTCAACATACTCGGGATACTGATTGTGGTGCTTCTTATGTGGCTGCTGGGAACCAGGTTTTTTCACCTTGTACCGGGGGTGCTGCCTGACTGGATTTAACGCCCTGGCAGGAGCAGAATGTCAGTATCTATTCCATGCAGCGGATCCTCAAAGAAACGCCTTCAGAAGTTTCATCAGTTCCTTCTTTTGGGAGGTTTCCAGCGGCATAATCGGTTTTCTTGCTGGTCCCCCGTAAAGTCCCACACGATCCATGGCCGCTTTCAGGGCCGGGATGCCCCATTGCCTTGTGACGGTCCTGTTCAGCTCAATGATGGAATCCTGGAGTTTCCGGGCTTCCTCCATGTCCCCCCTGGAAAAACAGTCCAGGATGTCCAGGCATGCCTGCGGGAAAACGTTTGCCAGGGCAAGGATCCCGCCAACCGCACCTGCCTCCAGGGCAGGCAGGAGAAAGCCCGCCGATCCGGCCAGCACCTGGAATCCTGGTCTCGCACGACTGACCACTTCAGCCATCTTTGCGATGTCCCCGCCGGAATCCTTCAGTCCCACAACATTCGGATGCTCGGCGATCCGCAGGATGGTCCCTGCATCCATGTCTATCCCGGTATTGGACGGCATGTTGTAGATTATTACGGGAATGTCCGAAGCTTCGGCCACCTCATGATAATGCCGGATGAGCGCCTCAGGATGCATTAATCCTTTATAATAGAATGGATTAAGAACCAGAACGGCATCCGCACCGCTTTTCGCAGCATAGCCAGCCAGCCGGATGGTCTCCCGCGTTGATTGTCCCCCGCAGCCCGCTATCATCAGCCGGTCATGCGGAATGGCTTCACGTGCTGCCGCGTATACCACCACCTTTTCCCCTTCATTCAACATCACCAGCTCTCCGTTGGAGCCCAGTACAAGGATCCCCGCAAGATCATGCTTCAGCAGGCTTTCGATGTTTTCCCGGATCTTTCCGGGATAGAGTTCCTCGTTCGCATGGAAGGATGTGGGAAGCGGAGGGATGATGCCGTTCAGTTTGATCATGTCTCAAGGTATTGGAGTCAAATGGCCGGTTCTGAATAAAATTTAAACAAAATATTCAGGTACAATTATATAAAATATTGTGAAACTGGAACATAGGTACTCAGAATAAACCCGAATATGCAGCATCCCGGGTGCACCTAAAAAAAAGCCCCGCAGGGCGAGGCTTTTCTTAATCATATGCTTACGGGCATCATAACTTCAACATTTTCTTTACGCCAACGGTCTTGCCGGCACGATCCAGCTTGACAAAATATACGCCGGCATCCAGTCCGCTGACATCTGCCGTCACGGTTCGCCGGTAGTCGGCTGCAACCCGCTTGACCACTTTCCCCGTTATATCAAATATCTCGATCGTACCCGGAGAATAATCCCGGATGTTGATCTGCATGCGGTCTCCGATGGGATTCGGAAAAATCGAAAATGCATCGCTGTTCAGCTTTGCGCTTAAAATACCGCTGGGGGCAAGCGTTTCGTCCGGTCCCATTTCATCATCCATCCACGGGAAATATCCCGTTGAATCTACATAAGGCTCGGTTGACAAAACAATCTTGTCAATTTTGAAACTGGTCTCCCTGATATATACGGTAAACTCATGGACACCGGCTGAGGGCACAGTCACATATCCCTGGTCTGAAATGGGATTGCACCAGTAAATCCAGGCATAGGGACAGGTAGCATCATCATAACCGCCGGGTGTATTACTAAAGTTCAGGAAAGTCCCTGATTCGGGAATATCCACCCCGATTCCGACGTGGTACGAATCCGTTCCTCCCGCATTAGCAGCATCCTTTGCCGCCCTGGCCCAGATGTAATGGTTCCCGGTTTGGGTAAAATTGATCTTATAAACAAGAACTGCTGAGCCTGCAAGTGCATCTGCTGCGGTGGCAAAGGAACCTGGCGTTACTGCCATCATGGCCCCGGTTCCGGAAAAATCAGCCGGTTCTGCTGTTTCTTCCCATACCACAGCACCATTGTCGATGTTATCGGAGAAATTCTCCGCTTCCATAACCACAAGTTTGGTCGCTGGGTCCTGCTGGAAATCGAAGTCCTGGGAACTGGCCACCTGGAGAGAGAATCCAAGCATTGCCAGGATTCCTGTCCAGATCACACTTTTGTTGTAAAGAGTAGATGTTTTTTTCATAGTGTACAGGTATTGATTAAGGTTAATAAAAATAGTTGATATTAAAATATTTGTCAAATATTTCTTTAATTCTTGATTACCAGCGTCTTGCCAGTTCTGATGCCGGACTTGTCCCTGAGTATGACCAGGTACAATCCCTTGCTGGCACTGGCCCCGCCGTCTGTTTTTCCGTCCCAGTATATCCTGTTCCGGGAGTCTGGAACAACAGATATTTTCATGCTCCTTACAAGCCGCCCGTTTACATCATAGATCTCCATGAACACATGATTCTGGATTCCGTTCATGAAATCGAAGTAAATTTTTTCTGAAAACGGATTGGGATAGGTGCTGAGATCTGAGATCGGGGCAACGGTTATATCCGGTTCCGATGTTGCCAGGGTGGGTATCCTGTTATAGGTGTACAGGAGATCAATTTCTTCCCTGGAGAGGGGATGCCTGCAGATGACAAATTCGGCAAGCTCGCCCCGGTACGGGGAATTCTCATCGGTATTGCCTCCGTAATGTTCCGGATACATATGATCGGAATTTCCGATGACCAGGGGCATGCTCTGGCTGATACCTGCGGTATTATCAGTTGCGGTACTTACGAGACCACCATTCTTGTAGAGCCTCATAAT
>CAZVLG010000275.1:0-2658 GCA_964627835.1 uncultured Bacteroides sp. | reverse complement strand
AACCTGGCCGAAGGGGACCATGTTCTGCAGGTCTCCGCTTCTTACGGGGACAACATCGATGCACTTGCCTCCCTCCTGCTCGAGCTGGTCAGGGGAAGCCAAAAAGATGAAGACGATGTTATGGTCACCAGTGTCCGCCATTACGAGGCCCTGACTCACGCCGGGGAAGCCATCGACCGTGTGGCCGCGGGATTGCAATCCGGCCTGTCTTCTGACCTCCTGGCCCAGGATATCCGCGAGGTTCTCCACTACCTCGGGGAGATCACCGGCGAGGTCACTACAGACGAGATCCTGGGTAACATTTTCTCGAAGTTCTGCATCGGGAAATAGCCGGGGTTGCCATATTGTCCTCCAACGGGTAAGGCAATTCCGGGAACCCGAAGATCACCTGCTGTCTGGAATTCTGCTTCTTGATTCGGCCCTTAAGCCCATCCAGTCCTTCTCCGTCCCTGGTATGCTGTCTAACTCTGCCGGTTCTTTCAGTACCATGGATAGCGATTCTTCCGGGCAGGAGGTAACGCAGAGGCCACAACCGAAGCAATCGGATTTCTCGATCTGGCAGAGGCCCTCAACCATGGACAGGGCACCGAACTGGCATCGGTCTGTGCAGGCTTCGCACCCGCTGCAGAGATCTTTATCGACGACGGCATAAAAATCCGAACGGGCGATGGAATACTGGCTGCCGTAGTCGACCATGGTCCTCAGTATGCCGCAGGAACAGGTGCAGCAATTGCAGATGTAGGTCACCTCCTCACGTGTGTTGCTCGTGGAATGGACCAGTCCCGCGCGATCCGCCTCGGCAAGGATCTCCAGGGCCTCCTCCCTGCTGATGGCCCGTATGTCCTCGTTCCTGTCAAATGCCCCGGGCCTGGAAGAAAGGACCAGGCAGTTTTCCAGCGGATGTTCGCATGGCTGGCCGATCAGGGATTGCTGCACCCTGCAGATGCAGTTCAGGACTCCCCAGGCCTGCGCTCCATCCAGGTAGGTGGATGCTTTTTCGTGCGGCATGACATCAATGCCGACCGGGATGGTCTTTTCAACCGGGATGATCCTGTGCACCGAGGGCGGGGTGGTCATTACCTTATGGAAAGCCTCCCGGTAATAGGCTTCGAACAATTCGGCAAATTCTTTGTCTATCCTGGCATTCTGCCGCTCGTAAAACCCGACCACAAAGGGGATCAGGTTGAAGGTAAAACCCAGGCCGGGTTCCCGCTTCATATCGATCAGGCCTTTCTTGACCATGCCGATCAAGAGTGCCTTTGCCTCCGGTTCAGCGATCCCGTAACGTTCTGCAATGACGGGAATGGGGTCGGGTTCAAGGCTCATGGAAGCTGCAAGATCCGCTTCCAGGGGACTGAATAATTTTGCAAGCAGTTTCAGCTCCACCCCGCTTTCGGTCGCCGGATAGCCGTTGGGGATCTCATCCAGGCGCCGGGCGAGCAGCCGGTATTCCTTGTCCATGCTGTTTTGTTTGTAATTATAAGTTATGGACAAGATAACTAAAATATTGGGTACGCCGTCCTACCGTTCCACAACTTCAACCCTCCGGTTCCTGGCCCTTCCGAATTCGGTCTTGTTCGAGGTGACAGGGGACAGGGAACTGAGACCGTGAGGTTCGACCTGTGCAGGGTCCACTCCAAAATCACCGGTAAGGCGTTTCACAACCTCTTTGGCCCTGTTCTCTGACAGGGTCAGGTTGCTGCCGAAATCGCCAACATTATCGGTATGGCCTACAATAAAATATTTTGTTTCAGGATTCGCCTTCAGGAAACCGGCGATTTCAGCCAGGGCGTTCTCCGATCCGGGTGCAATGTCAAATCTACCCGTCTCAAAATGCACCCCGTAAATGGATACATGTCCCTTCACCGAGATATTGTCCCCCATCATTTTCGCCGAGACCAGGCCGGTCTCCATGGGTTCAATCTCGATCATATCCATGTTGATGAGGCTGAAATTCCAGTCCTCCGGATCCTCGATGACAGAAATGGCCACGTAGCTGGTCTTTTCCTCGTCGACATACTTCGAGGCGATATAGCCAAATTTTGCTCCGAATGGAGTGATGGTGGGATCCACCGGATTGATCCCTGCATAATAGAAATAGAAGAAATCGGCTGATTTCACCCCTACCTCTTCTTCCTGAAAAGCCTTGAACAGGATTTCATGGTTCGCTTCCGCCATGGCATCGAGGTAAGACTTGTACAGCAGGTACGCGTTGTTCTCTTTCGGAACCGTATACTGGATCCGGGTTATTTTCCCTTCAATATCCAGTGTCTGTGCTGTATTGTCGTCCTTCTCATCATCCCATGTTATTCTGGATGTGAGCAAAGAATACCGGTCGAACCGGCTTTCCTGGTAGAATTCAATGACAGCCCCCGGGAAGCGGCTGAACAATTCACAGTCCCTGCTTCCTTCAATGTCCTTTTCCCCTTGTTCCTGCTGAGCGATGAGATTTACGGAAACAAGAAACATCATAAATGTCGCCTGAAAGAAAAATCTAACTTTCATAATTAAGTCTCCTATAAGTTAATTTTTGTTTTGATAATGATATGTAATACAATAGCTTATAACTGTCCAGCTAATGATTGGAACCGATGGAATATACCTGGAAGCCCTGGATGAGATAAGAACAGGTGGGAATGAATTAATCGAAGGATAAAA
>CAZVLG010000274.1:0-13901 GCA_964627835.1 uncultured Bacteroides sp. | reverse complement strand
GACAATTCATTCAGGCTTTTTATCTCCGTGTCAGACGGAAGCAGGAATGTGGAATATTTCAGCGGGAAACTGACCGGGGACAGGTTCTGGAACGAACAACTCTCTCCCATCAGCACCGAAAACGGCATCGGGGTGATGGATTTTCATGTATCAAAAGGCTCTTTCAAGATGGAAACAATCAATGTGGTGGCCAGGATCAAAACAAACCTTGGCCATTACCATATCATTCAGAAGGAATACCACCTGGCCCTTGAGAACAAGTACTGATCATTCAAATGACTGCAGCTTCAGTTTGAGCTCGATATTATCCGGGGCATAGCCAAGTCCCCTTTCAATTACCTGTTTCGAACTGTTGACCCTTCCAATACGATAATAATAGATGGCGGCGGAAGAGTAGGATCGGCCGATGAGCAGATTATCAATCTCAGCTTCGGGGTAAGCATCCTTCAGCTTTTCGAATTCACCCATGTAATATTCCCCTGACTTCCCATCCTGCATCTGAAATGCTTCCCCGAAGAGCTTGAGATAGGTTTGCAGCTTGACCACCAGATAGATCCCCTCACTGCTAAGTTCCGAAAAGGCAGTATCGTAATGCTGGATCTTTTCCAGGGCAAGGCTCGGACTGACCATCAGGTAATACCCCCCCAGCGAGCGAGCCAGCAAATCACGCGTCCGTTCATCCTCAGGGTGGATCCGGTAGGCAGGTTCCAGGTAATCAAGGGCCTTCCCGTAACGGGTGTTATTGAATTCCATTCTGCCGCTTTCGTAGAGATACAGGTAAGAAAATTCATTTTTCAGTCCCTCGTCTTTCAGGTATTTCTGAAGGTATGAATAAATAAATTCGAATTCCTCCCTGTCTTCTTCCCTTACCAGGACCGTGTTCACAATGTCCTTAAGATAATTTTCGATTCCTTCCCGGTCAATCCCGTATCCGATCAGATTGCTTGCCTTGATAAGGTAGCCCAGGTAAAGGGGGTTGCGATAGTCCCTGGTTACCAGATAATTGTCAAGCTGCACCAGCAGCATATACTGAGATTTGTAGGATGGATAGAGGATAAATGCCTTTTCAAGCTGTGCATAAGAGTCCCCGGAACGGTTCATTAACATCATTCCCAGCGCTGAATTCAGGTAGAGCATGCCGATCATTTCGCAGATCGATAGCCCGTATCCTGCAAAATAGTATTGCTGGAACAATTCTTTCGTATTGGTATTCCGGTAAGTAATATCGTCGATTACACCCTGATCGTGAATGAATTTCACAAAATTAGTGCGGGTTTCATGGTCAAACATAAAATACTGGAAACCGGTACGGGTCGTTTCAATCTGGATCTTCTGGTCTGCGGGATAAGCCACGAGATAAATATGGGTCGACAGTTCATAGATCTCATAGGGGATCTTCAGATGATCCAGGATAAACGAGTAAATGGCGGCGGCCGTTAAATAATTATATTCTCCGAACCGGAACAGATCATCAAAATCAGCCTTGTATTCATAGTTTACCAGCAGGGCTTTACCAACGTATTTTTTGATCCGGTCGATCTTTTTTTTTTCGCTTAACTGATCGAATTTCTTAGCCTGGATGTTGACAATAATTTCATTGATCCAGTCCCGGTAAAGGTCCAATTCCCGCTGGTCCGTTGTGGGATTTATAGAAGCGATCATGGCCAGAAAGTCCGGCCTTCCCTCCAGGAAATCATTGAACGAGATCTCCTCAAGATCCGAAAAATAAATAAGCTCACTTGCCTTGAACAGGGAATCGATGCCTTTGATCTGGGCTTCGGAATTTCCAGCATAGAACAGCAGCAGGGATATAAGGAGAACCGACTTTGTCACCATTGCCCAAAGATAATAATCATCCCGTCTTGTGTAACACACTCTCTTTATTTGCTTCTGGATAAAATTTAAGTATTTTTGTTTACATAGCCATAAAACTTAAGCCTAATGGACAAAATCACAGTTATCGGTGCCGGCAATGTCGGTGCCACATGCGCAAACGTCCTCGCGCACAAGGATATTTGCAAAGAGGTAATTCTCGTAGACATCAAGCCGGGTTTAGCCGAGGGGAAAGCCCTCGACATCTGGCAGACTTCTTCCATTAATAATTTTGAGACAAGGGTAGTGGGGGTAACCGACGATTACGACAGGACCAGGAATTCAGGCATTGTAATTGTTACTTCCGGCATACCCCGTGGACCTGGTATGTCAAGGGACGACCTCATTAAAACCAATGCCGGCATTGTTAAAACCGTGACAGAAAAGGCCGTTAAAGCTTCACCGGATGCCATTATTATCGTGGTTTCCAATCCTCTTGATGTCATGACCTATGCAGCCCAGCTGGCATCCGGAAAGACCAACCAGAAAGTTTTCGGACAGGCAGGGATCCTTGACACCGGGAGGTATAATGCATTCATCGCAGATGCCCTGGACGTTTCACCCAACGATGTGCGGTCCATGTTACTGGGAGGACACGGGGACACCATGGTCCCACTTCCCCGCTTAACAACGGTTGGAGGGATACCGCTGAGCAAGCTGATGGACGATGAGACAAGTGAAGCCATCGTGCAGCGGACAAGAAAGGGTGGAGGTGAGATTGTCCAGCTGCTTGGAACATCTGCATGGTATGCACCGGGTGCTGCCGCAGCGCAGATGGCAGAAGCGATTGCCAAAGATCAGAAAAAGACATTTCCCGTATCCATCCGGCTTGACGGCGAATACGGACAGAAGGATGTTTACCTGGGCGTTCCGGTTGTTCTGGGCAAGGACGGAATTGAAAAGGTCATAGAACTTGATCTTACCAAGGAAGAACTAAACCTGCTCAAGCAATCGGCCGAGGCGGTAAAATCCGTCATGAAAGTCCTCGATGACATGAATCTTTTCTGATCCTTCCTGCCTCGCCTTTAGCTCCTTAAATTTCCCGCTTAATACCCGGGGAAAACGTGAAAATTTTATATATATTTGCGGGTCCTGATCAAGGGACCCGCAAGGAGCGTTGTTTTTAATTAAATCAGTATCAAATGCAGAATAAAGGAGCCGTAAGGCTGTTTGCCATTGCACTGACCATTGTTTGCCTTTACCAGTTGTCTTTTACCCTCGTCAGCCGCAGGGTGGAAAAGAATGCCGTTGAATATGCGGCCGGCGATTCCACGCTGGAGGCAAATTACCTGGACTCCATTTCAAATCAGGTTGTGTATAATATTCTTGTCAGAAAGTATACGTACCGGGAATGCAAGGAACGGGAGATTAATTTGGGACTGGACCTTAAAGGCGGGATGAACGTGACCCTGGAAGTGTCGATGATCGACATGATCCGTTCACTGTCAAATTACAACACCGATACTACCTTTAATCAGGCCATTGCCCTGGCCAGGGAAAACCAGAAGAACAGCCAGGAAGATTTTATCACCCTGTTCGGAAGGGCATTTGAAGAGATTGATCCCAACGGCCGGCTGGCTGCCATTTTTGCCACCCGGGAATTAAGAGGGGAAATTGATTTCAATTCGACCAACGAGCAAGTCCTGAGGGTTATCCGTGCACAAACCGAGGGGGCGATGGACAATGCCTTCAACGTACTGCGGAACCGGATCGACCGCTTTGGCGTTGTACAACCCAATATCCAGCGACTGGAAACCCAGGGCAGGATCCTGGTGGAACTGCCTGGCGTAAAGGAACCTGAAAGAGTCCGGAAACTGCTCCAGGGAACGGCCAGCCTTGAATTCTGGGAAACCTACGAAAATGCCGAAATCTTTCCATATCTGGAAGATGCCAATGTCCGGCTGAAGGAGGTCCTGGATGCGGAAAAGGCACTGAGGGAATCCGCTCAGGCAAGGGACCTGGCTGCTGCCGAAACCACAGCCGAACCTGCCGAGGATGAAATAAGTCCCCTCCTGGCCGAAATGGAACAGCCCGGCGAAGAACCTGGGGCCGCAGTAGAGGACGAAGGTCTCAGCTTGCTTGACCAGATCGCTGCAGACAGCCTGGGTGCCGATTCAACTGCCCTTACCCTGGATGCATTTGTCGAAGAAAATCCCCTGCTGGGGATACTCCAACCCAACGTGACCCGGCAGGGGCAGTTTGTACCCGGGGCGGGAGTTGGATTTGCCCACCGCAAGGATACAGGGAAGGTCATGATGTACCTGCGTATGCCACAGATCCGTGCCCTTCTGCCAAGAGATGTAAGCTTTCACTGGGATATGTCCCCGTTTGATGAAGGAGAGAATTACTTCGTGCTTTATGCGCTCCGCATAACAGGCCGGGATGGCAGGCCGCCGCTGGATGGATCGGTCGTCACCAACGCCAATGTCGATTTTGCCCAGACCGGGGGAGCGCCCACGGTAACCATGGGAATGAACTCAGAAGGTGCCCAGGTATGGGCAAGGCTGACCCGTGAAAACGTTGGGAAGGCCATTGCCATCGTGCTGGATGGTTTTGTTGTATCTGCGCCTACCGTTGATGAGGAGATCCCGGGCGGACGTTCAACCATTCGTGGTAACTATACCTATACGGAGGCCGAAGACCTGGTGAATGTCCTGAAGTCGGGGAAATTACCTGCACCAGCCAGGATCGAGCAGGAAGCCATTGTGGGTCCCTCGCTTGGAAAAGCAGCCATTAAATCCGGCCTGAATTCATTCCTGCTGGCCTTCGTGGTGGTCATGCTGTACATGGTATTCTATTACTCACGAAGAGCCGGGGTCGTCGCCGATATAGCGCTGATAGCCAACATGTTCTTTCTTATTGGTGTGCTGGCCTCCCTGGGGGCGGTCCTTACCCTTCCGGGAATTGCCGGCATCGTCCTCACCATCGGTATGTCGGTTGATGCCAATGTGCTGATCTATGAAAGGATCCGTGAGGAGATCACGGCAGGCAAGGGCATCAAACTGGCCATCGCGGACGGGTACAAAAATGCCTATTCGGCCATCATAGATGCCAACGTCACCACCCTGCTTACGGGGATCATCCTGCTGATTTTCGGAACCGGACCCATCAAGGGTTTCGCCACCACCCTGGTGATCGGGATCTGTACCTCCCTGTTCTCGGCCATTTTCATTACCCGCCTGATTTACGAGAGAATGATCACCAAAGGGCGGAAGCTTACCTTTGCCACCAGGTTGACCGAAAATGCCTTTAAAAACGCACACATCCAGTTCATTCAAAAACGGAGGATATTCTATGCCATCTCGGGCCTTATTGTATTGCTTGGGATTTTTTCCTTGTTTACCAGGGGACTGAACCAGGGGATAGATTTCACGGGTGGACGGACCTTCGTGGTTAAGTTCGAGCAATCCGTCAATACCCTGGATATTAAAAACAGCCTTGAAGAAGTCTTTGGTGAGCCGCCCCAGGTGATCACATTCGGGGCCGATGACCAGATCCGGGTGACCACCAAGTACAAGATCGACGACAACGCGGTTGAAGCGGATGAGGAGGTGGAAGGCCTGCTTTATGAGGGACTGAAACCATATCTGGGTGAAGATGTTTCGTTTGAAAAATTCCTGACGGATTACCGGCAGAGTTCCCAGAAGGTGGGTCCAACCATTGCCGATGATATCAGGAAACAGGCAGTATGGGCGATCCTGTTCGCGCTTATTGCTATTTTTATCTACATCCTGGTGCGGTTCAGGAACTGGCAGTTCGGAATGGGCGCCGTTGCCGCGCTGGTCCACGATGTTCTGATCGTTCTGGGTATCTTTTCGATCTTTTACGGCATCATGCCGTTTTCCATGGAGATCGACCAGGCCTTTATTGCAGCCATCCTTACCGTGGTCGGTTATTCGATCAACGATACCGTGGTGGTATTCGACCGGATCCGGGAATATGTCGGCCTGTACAGGAAACGTGACCGCACCGAGATCATCAACCTTGCACTTAACAATACACTGAGCCGTACTTTCAGTACTTCACTGAGTACCTTCTTTGTACTGTTGATGATCTTCCTGTTCGGCGGTGAAGTAATTCGCGGATTTACATTTGCCCTGCTGATCGGTGTGGTGGTCGGAACCTATTCCTCGCTGTTCATTGCCACGCCGGTTGTTTATGATACAATCCTTAAATCGGATACGGCCCCGCTGCTGCGTTCCAGACGGAAGTCCTGATAAAATTCATATTCAAACCGGAGGTGTTGTTAAAAAAGTCGCCTTCTTAAATTTCGGCACAATACCAGAGGAATTGTCAGACAAGGCGCCTGACTCCGCGGCAGCTGAGTAGCGCCGGTCTGACATTCCGGAGGTGCCGAAATTTTGCAGCGGCGTTTTAACAATGCCGGAGCTTGTGAATTTTATCAGGACTTTATATTTGTTCACATACAGGCAGGGAGATGTTTCCGATTTCTGAAAATCTGCAGTATCTTTGTGACAGCTTGTAAAAATCATGGCACAGGTGATATTATTTATTAGCGGACAGGAGATCGTAATCCTTGCACTCGCTGTACTTCTGCTCTTTGGTTCGAAAAAGATACCGGAGATGGCCAAGGGACTGGGTAAAGGCATGCGAGAGTTTCGAAAAGCGGCCGACGATATCAAACGTGAACTGAATGAATCCACCCCTGACCTTAAAGATGAACTCAAGGAGATGGGAGACAATATTAAGGACAGTGCCGGTGACATTGCCGATGATTTAAAAAAGTTCAAGAATGGCCTGAAGTAAACCTCAGGCTCCCTGGCTTTCCGTTTTTATCCCAGAACCCTATGGAATATCTCCTCCTGCTGCTTGGCTTCGCATTACTGATCTTCAGCGGCAGGTTACTGATTACAAGTAGTATATCCATTGCCAGCCGGCTGAACCTTTCCCAATTTGTTATCGGGCTTACGGTTGTGGCAATGGGCACTTCCGCCCCGGAACTCCTGGTGAGCCTGACAGGAGCCATCAAGGGTCATCCGGATGTAGCGGTCTACAATGTTATCGGATCCAATATTTCAAATGTCCTGCTGGTGCTGGCCATTGCCGTGATCATCCTGCCCATACCGGTCAAAACCAGGACGATCTGGTTTAACGGCACCGTAATGCTGGCTTTCAGTTTGGCGGCCTGGCTCATTATGCTTGATCTTCGTTTCACTGCCCTGGAAGGTGCCACGCTTGTACTCCTGCTTGTTATATATATCCTGGCATCCCTCTACCGCTCACGAAAACAGGACGAAAGCAGGCAGAATCCGCCTGTGCCCGGTATGAAGGGATGGGTGGCGGTTATGGGAGTGATTGGGGCCAGCGGGGGACTGGCACTGGGGGCTGACCTGCTTGTCGAGAATGCGGTCACCATCGCCATGCAAATGGGGCTCAGCCAGCGGATTATCTCGGTCTCGATGATTGCCGTGGGCACCAGCATCCCGGAACTAACAACCTCTGCCATTGCGGCATTCAATAAAGACACGGATATATCCATCGGGAATATCATGGGTTCAAACATCTTTAATATCGGGTTTGTCCTCGGGGTAACCACCCTGGTAAAACCCATGGAGCTGAATCCGCTCATCCTGAGTTTCGATATATTCTGGTTCGCAGGGGTAAGCCTGCTGCTGATGGCACTGATCCTGACTCCTCCAAAATCGATATTGTCAAGATGGAAAGGCCTTGCCATGCTATCGGTGTATTTGATATATTTGTACCTTATTCTTAATACATCCTCCGCATGATCCGAACCGTAAACATTATAAAGTCATTTGGAAACTTGCAGGTACTGAAGGGAATCGACCTGGAAATCATGGAGGGGGAAATCATCTCCATTGTAGGTGCCAGCGGGGCAGGGAAGACCACCCTCCTGCAAATCATGGGAACCCTGATGCAGAAAGACCAGGGCAAGATATGGATCGGGGATACCGATATCGATACCATGCGGGAAAAACAACTGTCCAGGTTCCGGAACCAGAAGATCGGTTTTGTTTTCCAGTTCCATCACCTCCTGCCTGAATTCACTGCTTTTGAGAATGTCTGTATTCCGGGCTACATTGCAAAACGCCCAAGAAAAGAGGTCGAATCCAGGGCCACGGAACTGTTGACCTTTCTCGGCTTGCAGGACAGGCTCGAACATAAGCCCAAGGAGCTTTCGGGAGGAGAACAGCAGAGGGTGGCCGTGGCCCGGGCACTGGTGAACAATCCTGCCGTGATCCTGGCGGATGAACCATCGGGGAACCTGGACAGCCAGAATAAGAAGGAGCTGCATGAAATGTTCTTCGTCCTGCGCGAGAAGTTTAACCAGACTTTTGTCATCGTGACCCACGACAAGGAACTCGCAGGCATGTCCGACCGCATGATCCGCCTGAAAGACGGCCAGATCCTTGCATGATGCCCCCCATACCGGCAAATGTTGCGGATGCCCGATCATATTCAGTCCCTCCTGGAGGAGAAAGCCGCCAGGTATAATACTCCGGCCTTTATCGAAGAAGACCCTGTGCAGATCCCACATTCATTCAGTGAACGTGAAAACATTGAGATTTCGGGTTTCCTGGCCGCCACCCTGGCCTGGGGGCGCAGGGATGTGATTATCCGGAATACACTGTCACTGATCCGGCGCATGGATAACCGGCCCATTGATTTTCTCATGGATACGAAGGAAAACGATCTGGAAATTTTCAGGGATTTCAGGCACAGGACCTTTGGTGGAGAAGATTGTATTTATTTCATGCGTTCCCTGCAACGCATGTACAGGTACGGGGATGGACTCTATCCCTGTTTCTACGGGGGCTACCGTCAAAGAAAAAGTATTAAGGATGCCATCCTGAATTTTCGTGAAGAATTCCTGAACGCCGGGCATCCCGGACGGACCCTGAAGCACTTGCCGGATCCTTCGCGTGGTTCGGCTGCCAAAAGAATTAATCTTTTTCTTCGCTGGATGGTGCGGAAGGATGGGAACGGCGTGGATTTCGGGATATGGGAAGGGATGGACCAGGCAGACCTGTATATTCCTCTCGATATACATACCGGGAAGGTAGCAAGGCAGCTTGGACTTCTAACCCGTAAACAGAATGACTGGAAAGCGGTGGAGGAACTTACGGGGGTATTGCGGCAAATGGATCCCTCCGATCCGGTAAAGTATGATTATGCCCTGTTCGGACTGGGCCTGTACGAAAACTCCTGAATATGGCCAATCCCTGGTTCCGGTTCAAACAATTTACGGTCCACCAGGAGCGCTCCGCCTTCAAGGTCGGCACCGACGGAGTGTTGCTCGGGGCCTGGGCCGATGTGTCCGGGGTGAGAACTGCCCTGGATATTGGGACGGGGACCGGCCTGCTTGCCCTGATGCTTGCCCAGCGTTCCGCAGCAAGGATCACCGCCATTGAAATCGACCTGCCCTCCTATGAACAGGCCCTTGAAAACATCCGGGATAGTCCCTGGCCGGAAAGGACCACATTGCTGTACAGTTCACTGCAGGAATTCAAGCCTGAAGGGAGGTTCGACCTGGTCATTTCCAACCCTCCCTTCTTCCAGGAAGCTTACCGGCCTTCAGACAGTGCCAGGACGATCAGCCGTCACGACAAGTTCCTTCAACTGGATGAACTGGCGGCATCTGTTCCCCGCCTGCTAAGGGAAAAGGGAAAATTCTGCCTGATCCTTCCGGCAGAGGAGGGCGGGGTATTTGGAAAAGCAGCGGGTGACGCGGGACTCTTCCTGCACCGCGAAACAGGTATTAGACCAACACCTTTCCATCCGGTTAAAAGATGCCTGATGGAGTACCGGCTCTATCCGGCAGATGTCGTAGAATCCGACGAACTTGTCATCGAAAAGGGGAATAGGCACGAATATACGGAGCGTTACAGGGAGTTGACAGGGGGTTTCTACCTGGCCTTTTGATCGATGTAAATGAGAACCGGTATATTGATGGGAGATGCTAAGAAGCCTCGCAGCAGTATTCGTACTTAGACAGAACTCAATCCATGCATTATTTTGTAAAACTGATTAAAATATCCTATTGTCTTTGTTAAAAATTTATTAATTTCAAATTTCAATTCCTGATGTACATTATGAGTCAAAAATGAAAATAATTATTATGATGTTTAACCACTAATTAAATGCCATGAAGCGTAAAAATTATCTTGTTTTCTTTTTAGCGTCACTCCTATTTTTCGGAATGAGTTGTAAAAAAGATGAAATAGCACCACTAACGGAGCGAAACATTCCCCAGGCCATCATCAAGGGTAAGATTTTTGCAGACCTGGATGTGAGAGGCGATTCTCCGGGTTACGAAAACGGTCCATCCGGTGTAAAGATCATCGCCCGGATCTATGCACCCGATCTGGCAGGTGGAGTAGAAGAAGAACGTATTCCCGAGACCTACGTTCTCTATGAAACAACCACATCGGGTACGGGTGATTATTCACTGGAGGTGGACGCCAATACGGAAGGCCTGCTGGTAACACTGATCGCAGATGATTTCACCTACAACCAGATCCAGGGCATTCATCCGATAGACAGTGTTCAGATTGCCCCCATCCGTCGCGTGTACAGTGCACTTGACCAGAGTGTTTCGGTCATAGCCGGCGGCACGAGTGTAAGGGATTTCTATTACAACACCTCACGCTAACCCTAAAAACGTCACGTCATGAAAAGAATTCTATTCATTGCAGGATTACTGCTCCTCTTAACCAATGTCAGTATTTTCTCGCAGTTATCAGACCGTGTCAATAACGCCACAACACTGAAAGTAGGCACAAGGCCGATCGCAGGTGACCTGGGTGTTTATTTTGGAATTTCTGCAAGGGAAATCAAGGACCTGATTAATGATACAGGATACGTATATACAGGGATCCCGCTCATTAGTTTTAAATACTATGCGACAGATAAATGGGTTATCAGACTGGGTGTGAAAATTAAGAAAAAGATGAGAATCGAATCCGGTCCGGTGGATCCTAATGTGGACGGGTCTCTCCTCACGGAAAGGATCTTCAGGGAGAAAACCTCAGACTTCCTGCTGACTCCCGGATTTGAATATCATTTTACAAACTCAAACATCATTGATGTATATGCCGGTGCAGTATTGCCCGTGGGTTGGGCCAGGGACGAATACCAGCTGCAGAGCACTTACAGTACCGGAGAGTACAATCTGTACACGCGGACCAAGAAAGGGATCGTTTACGGGTACGAACTGTTTGTAGGGCTGCAGGCATTTATCGCAGACCTGCCCCTTGCCATCGGATTTGATCTTGGAGTTTCAGGTATCGGGGAAACACGCAATTATTACAAACATGAGTCAAACATTTCTGTTGGAGGAATCACGGCAGACCAGCTTTACTATACCGTAGACAAGGGTGCAATGGGAGTAAGGTACAGGGAGCTCACCTCTCGAAATTTTGAGGCAGAAGGTGACATCCGGATTACCATCTCCTATTTCTTTGGTAAATAGTCTAATACGATTAGCTTATGAAAACACGGAAAATACTGGGCCTTGCCTTACTGGTATTCAGTTTCATGGTTCTGATGTCATCCTGTATCGGAACCTCTACATCCAAGACCTCCCGGACCGCATCTTTTTATCCCAACGTGGTCAGGTATGAACTGAGCTCGGATAAAATTCAACTCCTTGGTGAGATGGAGATATCGATCTCCTACAAGAGGTACCTGGGGATCTTCCGCATATGGGATAAAATAAACGGGGAAGATGTAAACCGCCGAGTTATAAATACCATAACTTTGTATGGCGATAAAAATATTTCCTTAAGCAGGGATCTCCAACGTGCACTATACGGAGCCCATGTACAATATCCGGAAGCAGATTTTCTGATCCCGGTATTCGAGATCGTGGAATTAGAGACGATGTTCCTGGGAAGGAGGGTTGAGAAACGTGCTAAGATCAAGGCATATAAACTACTTATCTAGACCGTTGGCTTCAATGGGCCCCAGAACCTGGCTGTTTATTCTTCTCCTTTTCGCTTTATTTTTCGGGTGTGAGAAGCAAAATAACAGTCCCGTTCTGATCATAACTCCGAATGAGATCTACCTGGTCAGCCAACCGGAGGATATACTGACCTTTAACATCCATTATGAGGGGGAAGTTGAAGCAAGCAGGCTGAAAATTACCTCGAAAACGGAAAATAAATTCACCAGGACCGAACTGGATTCAGTTGTATCGGGTAAAAGTGTAATCCTGAAATATGAATACGCTGTCCCCCTTCTCTACGAGGAGGCCAGCATCTATATGGAATTCATCCTGGAAACCGCCGACGGCGGTATCCTGGCATCGGGCAGGATCATTGAGGTCAGGATCTCCGAGAAAAAACTTGAAGAAACTTCAGGACACGAGATGTATTCGAAGGCATCTGAAAAGCAGAATGCCTATAACCTGATCCTCGGGCAGCCACTGTATTCGCATATTGCCGACTCAAACCTCATGCATATCATGGATACCACGGATTCGGATGTTATGTTGCGGCGCTGGCTGTCGCCGGCGGCCAGCCTGTTTGTGCGGTACAACGGCTTTGACTATGCAAATGCAAGCAACCGGACCGTGAAGGAAGCCTTCAATTCCGGCATCAAGCATGAATTCGTTGATGATCTCGAAAGGGATGACATCATCATTGCGCGCTTGTATAACAACTCTGCAGATACCAGCTTCTGCGTGATCAAGATTACGGATATCATGGACCTGAGTGGTTCGGAATCTGACAAATACGTCTTCAATATCAAGAGATAAACCCGAAAATACCCAATGACATGATTAACAGGGCTCTCACCATGCTTGTTACCCTTGTCCTGTGCAGTTCCATTTACGCACAGTCCTTTCTTGAGATCGACTGGAGGAATTCCTACGATGTCTCCATGAAGGATAGTATTTTCTGGATATTCCGGACCAGCAGCGGTCAATACATACTTGCCGGAGATTCAGATCCCATGACCGGTGAAGGTACCGGTATTATGATTGCCAGGCTTGATGAAAGAGGGAATATGATCTGGGATCATTTTTACCAGAAAGAAGGTGACAGCTACTTCCGGTCCATTGTGGAATCGGGGAACGAGGGATTCATGATCCTTGGAGAAACAGATACGGAAGCGAACAATATCTGGGTTTTTATGATTGACAACAGTGGAAGGGTAATCAGGGAAAAAAAGTACGGCCTGAGCAACTCGGATGTTGCCAATGAGATACTTGTGGACGATAAAGGGGCCTATTACATCTGCGGGTCCAAATTACAGCAGGGGGATGGGGACACAGACGGCTGGATATTCAAACTGGATAGAAAAGGCAATATGGACTGGCAGGGCGTATTCGGCAAAAGGTACTTCAATGAGGAGGCCCGGGATATGCTCCTGAACCCTCAGGGAGGGATTATCACTGCCGGTTATACCGAGATTGAAAGGATAAACGGACCGAGAATTCCCTATCTTGTAAAAATCGATGAGAGGGGATCAGTGGTCTGGGAATCGAGTTTTGAGAAACTTAAAAACTATACGGCTGAATCCATTTACCTGGATCAGGATGGATTCATCGTGGCGCTTGCCGTCAACCGTTCCTCCTTTTCCGGGTCCATCATGGGAGTACGGGCACTGAGGCTCAACCAGTCCGGCAAGCTTATTGGAGAATACGATATTCCCAATCCGCGCAATTCCGTTCCCAGGGTATATACCGTCCGGGGAAACCGGCTGGTCGCCATATACGAAAAACAAACCCCGGACGGGAAACACAATGGCAGCATCCTTGTCAGGCTGAATGAGCATTTTGAATATGTATGGCAGAAGGAAATTGAGGACAGGGACCTGCATCTTTTATCCATTATTTCACCTGATGAAAATAAATACATCGCCGCCGGATGGGTCCCCAAGGGTAGCCCATACAAGACGGATGGCGAGGTTATCCTTTTTTCGGACCATTCCGACCAGATGGTGAAAGATTATCTGGCAGAGCAAATGCCACTCTGGAATAATCAAAGAACGGGTGAATCGGATACAGATTTCCAGGCAAGGATGCAGATGAAGGAACACGA
>CAZVLG010000273.1:0-4349 GCA_964627835.1 uncultured Bacteroides sp. | reverse complement strand
CGTAAGGCATGCAATGTATTCCACCGGCTGGGCTGAGCCACCTTTTCCATCTCAAAATGGATCGCCCCTGGATGATTTGACTGAAGGTTCCATGTCCGGTCCTTATTGCGCTTTTTCAACAGTACCCCGATGGCATCTTCCATTCGCACGTCATAGGGCATGCAGGCAGACTGCAAATAGTCCAGAGCCCTTAAAATATTATATTTCCAGCGAGGGGGATGAGAAAGGCTCAACATTTTCCTGTCGATGATTTCTCCGGTCCTGTCGGATTTAAACAGGCGGTGCGCAAGCATGAACTCCACGGAATCCTCTTCGGCCTTCTGTAATTCCCTCAATCGATAGGTATACTTGTTCTTCCTGTATTCGAGGATACCCTCTGCGACGGAGAGGGTAGTATGAAGGGAGCTGTGCCGCGCACCCTTCCTGTTGGAAAAACAATTAAATCCTCCATCGGCCATCTGCTGTGAAAGCAGGAAATCGACGATTGACTCCAGGTCCTTTTCCCTCCATCTAAAGTATGCAAGGTAATTCAGTGCCATTCCGTTGACGCAGACATCACTGTTTTGGATGGTTTTGGACGGATTGATTCCCCCGTCAGGGGCTTTTTCAGACCGGATAAGGATTCCCAGGGTATGTTGGATCGGGGGGCAGCCAGGCGCAATGCCGAGATTCTTAAGATCCAGCAGGGTATAATGGGTGGAAGTCCATTTTGGCTGGTAAAATCCTCGGCCCCAGTGGCCGGAGGCCGAACGAAAGGAAAGGTATTTTCCCCCCCATCCTTCCCGTTCAACCCGGTTTTGAAGATCCTTGTGCTTTTCGTCCAGCAGATCCCTGAAAACCTGGTAACGGATGGAAACATCGCTTTCCAGCAGCCAGTCGATTAGTTCCTGATCAGCCATTCAATGAATGGATTAGCATGTATGGACTTTATCACAGGATCTGATCATTCCTGTTCGAATTGTCCATCATACATTGGATGGAAGGCATAGGAGAGGATTTCAGATCCTTTTTGCCCTTGGTTCAAGGTTCGTTAATTCGGCGATCCTGACCGTTTCACCCGATTCTATGCTTTTCCGGGCGGCTATCCCGATCAGCACAGACATGGCGCCATCACGAAGCCCGGCTGCCCTGCCGTACGGATCCGGCATGTCCGGATTTTTAAATATTTTCTCCTGCAAGCGCTGGTCACCACCGCCATGGCCACCTCTTGATGTGGGAACCCGAACAGTCTCGTGCTCCTTCCATAACCTGTGGACGATGATGGGTTCGGATTCTTTTTCCTCCTTGCCTGACTGGTCCATTTCCTGAGCGTGCATTTCGGCCTGGCTCACCGTGACATCCTTAAAATAGGGGATGTCCATCCAGGCTTCAATTCTTCCTTCCATTCCGTTAAAGGCTACCCGCCATCCTTCGTAGGGGGAATAGGTCGTAAGGGAGTAATTCAGTACCACATTGTTCTGGTACCTGACCTGCGCGGACATTTTATCATAGATATTTATTTCTTCCCTGAACAGGCAGTTATCCCGGATGTAGCCGTCGTATTTTTCATTTTCGACGTAAAGCTTCATCAAATGATTCTCCCGGGTGATGTCCCAGTAGAACGCACATTCGGATTTATGGGGACAGGTACGGCATTTGTCTCCCCTGTACGGTCCGTTCAACCCGTAAAACTCCAGGTCGCCAAAGGCGAATACCTCAGCCGGGTCGGAATCGATCCACCAGTTAAGGAGGTCGAAATGATGGGTTGCTTTGTGGACCCATAGTGAACCGCTTGATTGCCGGAGTCCATGCCACCTCCGGAAATAGGAAGCTCCATGGTAGGTGTTCAGGTACCAGTGAAAGTCAACGGAGGTCAGTTTCCCGATGGAGTTTTCAGCAAGCAGCTCCTTGACCTTTGTGTTGTAGGGACTCCAGCGGTAGTTGAAACCCACGACAAGGTTCTTGCCGGACCTTCTTTCTGCATCAATGATGTCCTGGCATTTTCTTTCGTCGGTCGTAAGGGGTTTTTCAGTGAGGACATCGCAGCCCATATCCAGACCCTTGATGATAAATTCATGATGGGTCGAATCCTTCGTGGTAACGATCACCAGGTCCGGTTTGGTTTCCTGGATCATTTTCTCAAAATTGGTGAAGGTCGGGCAATCGGTTCCAATGACCTGCCGCCCGTATTCAAGCCGGCCGGGATTGATGTCACAGAGTCCCACAAACTCAAGAATATCAGAGTATTGCTGCAAAAGCCTTCTTCCCCAGAATCCGGTTCCCCTGATCCCTGTCCCGACCATTACCAGCCTGAGTTTTTTATCGTCCCCAAAGCTGAAGGCATGGATGGGCATAGCTGTCGTCGCAGCAAGCATACTGATGGAAGCCAGGAATTTTCGTCTTGATGTTTTCATACGATTTATTTCAGTTGGTTAGTAAAAAAGTATACGCATTTTAACGATATCCAATATACATACAATTATTAAATCACGGGCAAAACTCAATGCCTAATTCCTCTGTTTGCCATGATACGGCAGGCATTAAAATGTCAGATTATACTTATATTTGAATGATACTGCATTTTCACAGGCAATGAATTCCCTGATCCTGACCGTCCTGGCTTTTATAGGCTACCTTCTGGCCTACAGGTTTTACGGCCGCTTTCTTGCCCGAAGGTTTTTCCGCCTTTCTGCAGATACCCTGATGCCTTCACATGAATTCAGGGACGGCGTGGATTACGTACCTACCAAAGCGCATATTATTTTCGGACATCATTTTACCACCATTGCGGGACTGGGACCGATCGTGGGGCCTGCCATCGGTATCATATGGGGCTGGGTGCCCGCATTTATCTGGGTTTTTATCGGGTCTATTTTCATGGGGGCAGTGCATGATTTTTCGACCCTGGTGGTCTCGGCACGCAGCCGGGGAAAGACCATCGGGGACCTGACCGGCGACCTGATCGGTCCGGGTACAAGGTTCGCCTTCCAGTTTCTGATGCAATTTCTCCTGTTCATTGTTCTATCTGTTTTTGCCATGATCGTTGGGGTACTCTTCGAACTTTACCCCGAGTCTGTTTTCCCTGTCTGGATGCAGATCCCAATAGCAGTCTGGCTGGGATGGATGATCCGGAAGGGCAGGAACGACCTGCTGTTTTCAATCATAGCGGTGGTCCTTATGTACATTACCGTAATTATCGGGGTTTACCTTCCGATACGGGTACCTGCCATCGGAGGATCTGCAGTTGTGACCTGGTGCCTTATCCTTTTCGTTTACGTATTCTTTGCTTCAACCCTTCCGGTTCAAAAGCTTTTACAGCCGAGGGATTACATCAATTCCCACCAGCTGCTGGTGGCCATATTGCTGATTATTGTGGGACTCATTGTGGCCCACCCTGTCATTTCCGCGCCCGCCATCAATCCGGCGGCATTTGCGGAAGGCTCGGATGTTCCGGATCTGATGCCTGTGCTGTTCATTACCATTGCATGCGGGGCGATCAGCGGTTTTCATTCCCTGGCCAGTTCGGGTACCACGGTAAAACAGGTAGACCGGGAACAGGACACGCTGTTTATCGGGTATGGCGGAATGTTGTGGGAAAGTTTTCTTGCCGTCCTCGTGATCATGGCAGTGGCAGGGGGACTCGGTATGGGACTGGAAATTGGTGGGCAGCGGTTCACCGGCCTGGATGCCTTCCGGCAGCAGTATGCTTCCTGGGCTGCATTCAGCGGAATAGATACCAAACTGAATGCTTTTGTTATCGGTGCCTCAAACTTGTTTGAGAGTTTTGGGATACCTCCGGTAATCGGGAGAAGCATGATCGCGGTGTTCATCGTAAGTTTTGCCAATACAACCCTCGATTCTGCTGCAAGGATACAGCGCCTTTCCCTGCAGGAGATATTCAGGGATAAGGATGGCAGGGTGAGAAAACCTGTTAATAACCGGTATGCTGCCACTGCATTTGTCGTGATAGCAGCGATGTTGATGGCCTTTATCAAGCCCGGTGCCAGCGGTGCCATGATCCTCTGGCCACTTTTCGGATCCCTGAACCAACTGCTGGCTGGGCTTGCACTGGGGATTGTTACCGTATATCTTTATCAGAAACGAAAAAACATACTGATCACCCTGATACCCATGGTCTTTGTACTGTTCGTCACCATCTGGTCCATGGTCAATAACCTGGTTTATTTCTGGGAGATGGGTGACAGGATACTGGTAATCCTTTCCATTATTGTGCTTATCCTGACCACCTGGTTGCTGGCAGGTGGCATGGTTGCCCTGGTAAAGCAGTCCCCTTTGCCTTTTTAGCTTATTTGTTAATTTCTGATTTGTGAACTCTTTTTTATTACTTATTTCTATTATGGATTATGATT
>CAZVLG010000272.1:0-1632 GCA_964627835.1 uncultured Bacteroides sp. | reverse complement strand
AAAAGCGCTGATCGCATCGAGTGAAGATGTGCACGATGCAAAGCTGAAGGTGAACAGGATGGTGCGGGAAATCGATAAATGCATTGCTCTTTTGAACAGGTGACGTTCCGGATGGATGAAAAACTGTCGATTCGAATAAATATTGCAGACCGGTACTATCCGTTGAAGATAGACCGGAATGATGAAGAGAAGATCAGAAAGGCAGCCAGGTCAATTAATGAAAAGGTATTACAGTACAAACAGAAATATACCGACAAGGACATTCAGGATTTCCTGGCGATGGCTGCCCTGCAATTTGTTATAAAGGTTATTGATGGGGAGGATCAGAAAGGGGATGGTGAGGTATACGAGAAGATCCGGAGATTGAACGAAGAACTGGAAAGTGTCTTGAACAAAGAGTAGTATACGTTCTTTTACATATATAAGGATTTAACCCGCATTGCTTCTTCAATTATTTTTGAAACTCAACAGTAACTAAATTGGAGCAACGCTCAGATTGATCTAGATCAGGCCTCAATCTTCCCGGTTCGCCGGGCAGACCCCGATTACCGTCGGGGCAGTGGAAGAACGAAATCGAATGGCAGCTCCACCCATGTTTATCAGGGGTTTTATTAAATCTTGGAGGAGCGTGCGGGTTTTTTTTTAACTAAACTATAACAATATGGATAGCAATATAGTAGTAATTGTTATTGCCCTCGCAGCACTCGTTTCGGGGGCAGTCCTTGCCTACCTGGTGAACCAGGCCATTCTGAGGAGGAAAAGTACCAATATCCTCAAGGAGGCAGAAGCGGAAGCCGAGGTAATCAGGAAGGACAAGATACTTCAGGCGAAGGAGAAATTCCTCCAGCTGAAGTCGGAACATGAAAAAGTGATCAATGAGAAAAACCAGCGGGTACTTGCCGCAGAGAACAGACTGAAACAGAAGGAAGGGATCATTTCCCAGAAGATAGAAGAAGTTCAGCGCAAAAGCAGGGAAGTGGATGCCATCAGGGAAAACCTTTCACACCAGGTAGAGATCATTGACAAGAAAAAGGAGGAACTGGAGAAATCACATAGTCAGCAGGTTGAGCAGCTGGAAGCCATATCGGGACTATCGGCCGAGGAGGCCAAGCAGCAGTTGGTTGAATCACTGAAGGAAGATGCCAAGGCCGCTGCCATGTCCTCCATTAACGAGATCGTTGATGAGGCAAAGATGACCGCCAACCGTGAGGCCAAGAAGATAGTCATTGAAACCATTCAGAGAGTGGCCACCGAAACGGCCATTGAGAATTCGGTGACCGTTTTCAATATCGATAACGATGAGATCAAGGGACGCATTATCGGCCGTGAGGGGAGGAACATAAGGGCCCTGGAAGCGGCGACCGGTATCGAGATCGTTGTCGATGATACGCCTGAGGCCATTATATTATCCGGTTTTGACCCGGTTCGAAGGGAAATCGCCCGGCTTGCCCTTCACCAATTGGTTACGGACGGAAGAATCCATCCGGCCAGGATTGAGGAAATCGTTAATAAAACACGAAAGCAGATCGAGGAAGAGATCGTTGAGGTGGGCAAAAGGACCGTGATCGATCTTGGCATCCACGGCATCCATCCCGAACTGATCAGGCTTATCGGCAAGATGAAATACCGCTC
>CAZVLG010000271.1:0-12387 GCA_964627835.1 uncultured Bacteroides sp. | reverse complement strand
GAATCGGGGGACATAATGGTCAGGGTGAAGGGTTCTGTGTAAAATCCCGATGGTTTATCGAAGCTCAGACCAACCGTATCGAGAAGTTGCGGTCGGTCTATTTCTGCATGAATACTGATGTCGAAGTAGTAATCAGGACTTTGCAGGCTCACGTTGAAACCCTGGACTGCCAGCGTATTCTCTCCCTCTTTCAGATTCATATTCCCGAGCTCCAGGATGAAAATTTCATCCATCCCTGGGTCATGACTTTGAGTGGCAACAGAATTGTAGTTTAACAGCTCGGGGGCATATCTCCTAAGCACCTCATTCCCGTTGATCCAAATCACAAACCCATCATCATAATTTATGGCCAACTGCATTTTGCTGATTGAGTCCACATTCGATACATCAAGGATCGTGCGCAGGTAAAGTGTTGAATAGCCGCTTAACATGTCAGATAATTCAGTGCCGCCGCTTCCGCCACCATACCTGAAAGGTGCATTGCCGGTACTCCATCCTGAATCATCAAAAGCCGGTTGCATCCAGTTGTAAGGAAGATCCGATGCATCCTTGCCTTTCAGATATTTAAACTGGGAATGGGAGGTAAAATCGACCTGAGCAGGCAGGCAGTTGGTCCGGAACAATACAAGGACAACAAAGGCTTTGAATGTCAATTGATGCTTCTGAGAAAACGCCATCCTGAGCAAGTTAATTAGTTGAATACCAGTTAGCCTGATTAAGTCTTATCAATGACTATTTCAGTGATCGAAGATGCTAATATAATGTTATTGCATTTAATATACTCCTTGAGCAAGTTGTCAAATAACATGCCATCCTCATCATCGCCGCTAGTACAATTACTCTGTCGATTAGTATTGCATAAACTCAATCCCATCGTTTATTCTGCTTCTCCTTCTGGAAATAAAAGTTACCCAGCACAAGAATATCCAATTCAGAATGTATGAAACATTTAAATGCCTCTTCAGGTGTGCATACAATGGGCTCACCACGTACATTAAAACTGGTATTTATGATAATACTATAACCGGTCAGTTTTTTAAATTCATTAATTAGTTCCCAGAATCTCGAGTTGGAATCTTTATTCACACTCTGTACCCTCGCAGAGAAGTCAATATGAGTAACAGCAGGAATATCAGATCGAACATAATAGAGCCGGTCATAAATCTTCATATTGGCATATCCTACTGGTAATTTATTGTGTCTATTGTATTTAACTGGTATGACCATTAACATATAGGGAGAAGGTATATTCATCTCGAAATATTTCTGAATATCTTCTTCAAGAACGGAAGGGGCAAAGGGACGAAATCCCTCCCTGAACTTTATTTTCAAGTTCATCTTCTTTTGCATTTCCGGATTTCGGGCGTCCCCTAAGATAGAACGGTTTCCCAAAGCTCTTGGGCCATATTCCATGCGACCCTGGAACCAACCAACAACCTTGCCTTCTGAGATATTATTGGCTACAATCTTTGCGAGCTCCCTAAAATTATCAAAATGGTCGTACGTTGCATTATATTTATTAATTACCTCCAGATAATCGAGATCATTAAATTCCGGACCGAGTAATGATCCTTTCATGGAATCAGGATTAACATTAACCTTTCTGTCGTTATTCAACCATAGATACCAGCCCAAATAAGCTGCACCCAAGGCGCCTCCTGCATCACCGGCTGCGGGCTGTATCCAAATATCCTTGAATAAAAATTTCTTAAACAGTTTGCCATTTGCTACACTGTTGAGGGCAACACCACCTGCCATAACCAGATGCTCACTTTGAGTAAGCTTTTTTGCAGTTTCGGCTAGTTTCCAAACAATTTCTTCAGTTACTTGCTGAATCGCCAGGGCCATATTCATGTAGTCTTGTGATAATTCCGATTCTTCCTTCCTTGGTGGCATCCCAAAGAGTTTGGTCCATTTTCTATCATCAGTCATTCTGAGCCCAGTGGCAAACTTAAAATACTTCATGTTGAGTAAAAAGGATCCATCCTCTCTTATATCAATCAACTCATCCAAGATTTTTTCCTTAAACATGCGGGTTTGTTGAGAATCTGGATTCCCATAAGGAGCAAGTCCCATGAGCTTATATTCCCCACTATTAACCCGGAATCCGGTATAATATGTAAAGGCCGAATATAGAAGGCCGATGGAGTGAGGAAAATGTAGTTCACTAATGATCTTAATATCCTTATCCCTACCATGACCAATAGTCGTTGTGGCCCATTCACCCACTCCATCAATGGTTAAAATGGCCGCTTCCTCGAAAGGTGATGGATAGAATGCGCTTGCTGCATGTGAAAGATGGTGCTCAGGAAACAAAAGGGGGACATTATCGATACCAATTTGCTTAAGTTCATCTCTAAGCATCTTTTTCATGAAAAGTTTCTCTTTTATCCATACGGGCATTGTAGATAGGAAGCTGGTTAATCCTTTTGGGGCGAAAGAATGATAGGTTTCAAGTAATCTTTCAAACTTAATGAAGGGTTTATCATAGAAACATACGGCGTTTAGTCCCCCATATTTAACTCCTGCTTCTTTGAGCACATATTTTACCGCATTCTTAGGGAAATCAGAATCATGTTTATTCCTGGTAAATCTTTCCTCTTGTGCAGCGGCAATAATTTCGTCATCCCTCAAAATAGCAGCAGCGCTGTCATGATAATAGGCTGAAATTCCAAGAATATATTTTGACATAATACCAACCTCTTAGAAAAGAGTATAAATAAACGGAGCGATTGCAGAACCGGAAGAAATAACGATGATCACTCCAAATAATACGAGAATAATTATTAGGGGTAACAACCAAAACTTCTTTCTAACTTTTAAAAACATCCATAAGTCCTTAAGAAATTCCATGGGTGATGCATTAAGATTGGTTAATAGGGATTCTTAATATCTTTCGATGAAAAAGTGTAATTCCTAAGTTTCAAGGTTGAAGATCGATCTCTTTTAAATTTTTTTAAATACAATGTGTCTTTCCCCATTAACCTCCTGAACAATCCTGTTGGGATTACAATGAAGGTAAAAATGATTGTTAACAATATCTTCGAAATCGTAAAACCGAGGATATTGGAGAGGCTGTACCAGAATATGCCAAAGGGATAATATAATTTGGGAATAATCATATTCAGGAGTAATGCCGGGATAGCAAGTTGATAAAAAAGTGTATTTTTTGTTAAGTAGCCCATGATAAGCAATATTAATACCAGTGCTGATCCGGAATCTGTTAATTGCTTTCTGGAGAGCTTTTTGGGAATAATTTCCGCTCCAAGTTTCATTTGAAACACCTTTATTACTTAGATATATAAAGTTACTGATGTAAAAATACTTTGATTTTAGTTAAATTCAATTATAATTACGAATGTGATTGTATTCAGTGGTCATGTCCCATTTCTAGTTGAAATTCCTTGCTGAGAGGTTCGTTTTTGAATTTCTTCTATAATGGTTTTTTGCATTTTATCTAGATTTCTAAAGTTATTGACTTTTCTCATTTTCATCTCTATCTCTAGCAAAGCCGCTGCTATCCATCGATACCGTTCTTTCGAGTTCTTCCAGGACTTCACTTTTGTATTAGCCCCCTAAATAGTTGGACATAAAATGTGAAAACAGATTAGGAGATTGTTCAACCTAAAAATTAATTTAGGGACTATGAAGAAGAGAGTTTTTTCCGTCGAACAGAAGATGGAGATTTTGCGGTACGCAGAAGAAAACGGTATGGTAGGTCAGCATTATAAGGTAGATCCGGCAGTTCGTGAACTGGAGAAGGAAAACGAGCGATTAAAAAAGATCATCGCCCGCCAGGCTCTGGAGTTGGAAGTAAAAGGAGAGTTACTAAAAAAAACTCTACAACAAAAGAGACGAAGCAGTTGATTATCAATAAGTATAAGCATAAAGCCTCGATTTCAGCTATGACTCAGTGGGCAGACTATCCCAGAAGCAGCTGGTATTACAAGCCCTCCAATGGTAAGCGGGGGATCCAGCCCAGCACTCACACCAGGAAGAGGGATGGTACACTGGTAAAGAATCTGGAAGTTGTAGAAGACATAAAGAAAGTATTAAGCGAAGGGCTAGATTTTTACGGATATGAGAAGACAACATGGGAGTTATTGCACCGAAGCTGGTTTGATAGTTTATTCCAGGCCAGGTTAAAATTGAGAGATTATTTCAATGTGTATAATTTCCGGAGAAAACACCGGTCTCTGAAAAAACGAAGTCCGTATCAGTATATAAAAACATTTTTTCCTGAGTTTGCCGATAAACATCCTTTAGCATTTTCGAACTCTTTGTCAAGAATAGCTTTGGAAAATGAGCAGGATAGTGGGGCTACTTGTCTTGTTCTTGACAAAGAAGGGTACGAAAATGAGTCATTTGTGCAATCGGAAAACCGGGATTTATTACTAAATTGAAAATAAATATTTGTCCAATTTATTGGGGGTCAGACCAGTTCTCTCCGGTTTGAGTTAACACTAAAATTAAAGTTATTAACTCCATCGGAAGTCCCTTATCAATTTATAGCTAACAAAAATGGATTTTGGTAACTTTCAAATCTAAAGGTAAATTTAAAAACTTACAGAAAGGGGAGAATGACACATCGTGAATTCGAATGGCATCTGGCCGGGAAAAAGGTCTTCGCACAGGCATGGCTGCCGGATAAAGAGCCCGGGTGCGTGGTAAATTTCCTTCATGGACTGGGGGAACATTCCGGGCGCTATACCCGCTGGGGCAGCCTGTTCGCCGAAGCGGGGTATGCTTTCCTGGCGGTGGACCTGTTCGGGAACGGGAAAACCGAGGGCAAGGCGGGACATGTAAAAAGCTACCAGCTTCTCCTCGACCAGGTCGAGCTGATGCTTCAGAAGTCCGGAGAGCTTTTCCCGGGGATTCCCAGGGTCCTTTACGGCCACAGCATGGGCGGGAACATTGCCATCAATTATGCTATCTCGAAAGACCCTCCCATTTCCGCACTCATCGCATCCTCACCCTGGCTGCGGCTGGTCATTCCCGTGAGCGGGATTGAAAAATTCTTTTCAAAGCTGGCCAATTCCCTTGCGCCGGGACTCAGGATCAAGGCAAAGGGACTGGGTGCCGAACGACTTTCCCACGACCCCGAGCACTGGGCCGAAGTCCGCAGCGATCCCCTCGTCCACCGCAAAGTCTCCGCAAAATACGCCTATGAAATGATGCGCATGGGGGAATATGCCCTGCGCCACGTGTACAAGATCAATAAACCTTTCCTGCTGATGCACGGCAATGCGGATGAAATTACCTCCCACAAGGCCAGTACGGACTTCGTGGCCAATACCTCGGAAAGGACCCGGCTGAAGATCTGGGAGGGACTGCGGCATGAACTGCATAACGAATTCGAGTACAAAGAGGTTTTTTCCTATGTGGTGGACTGGCTCGGTTCACTTAAATTATAGGGGATGGATTTCCGCACCGAAGTACATATAACCCCGTCGGAGAACAGGATCAGCTACCAGTCGGATGTTCTGTTCATGGGATCCTGCTTTACCGAGTACATCGGGGCAATTATGCAGGAACTCCGGTTCCCGGTCGATGTAAATCCTTTCGGGGTCATCTACAACCCATCCTCGGTGGCAAGGAACCTCTGGACCCTGCTGAACGGGAAAATATATACAGCCGATGAGTTGGAAAAGGAAGGGGACCGGTGGTTCTCCTTCGACCACCACAGCCGGTTTTCCCATCCCGACAGGGAACAGTGCCTGGAGAAAATCAACGATCGCCTCAGTTACTCACAGGAGCATCTGAAAACGACCCGCTTTCTCCTGCTTACCTGGGGTACCGCCTGGGTATATGTGCACCGCAAATCGGCAAACGTTGTCTGCAATTGCCATAAACTGCCCGCGGCCAGGTTCAGCCGGCACCTTCTTACGCCCAGCCAGATCGTGGATACTTACACCAAGCTTTTCGCCGCCCTGCGAAAGGCGGTCCCGGAGCTGCAGGTCATCCTTACAGTCAGTCCCGTGCGCCACTGGAAAGACGGTGCCGCCCTGAACTCGGTCAGCAAATCGACCCTGGTACTGGCGGCCCACAAACTCACAGAGATGTTCTCGTATTGCGATTATTTCCCGGCCTGGGAAATTGCGATGGATGACCTGAGGGATTATCGTTATTACGCCGAGGACCTGGTCCACCCCAATGCCCAGATGACCCGGTACATCTGGGAAAAGTTTTCTGAAGCCTGGATCGAAAAGGAAAGCCTGGAACTCAGCGGTGATATCAGAAAACTGGTAAATGCCAGGAACCACCGCCCTTTCGATCCGGCTTCAAAAACGCATCATCATTTCTGCCGGAAACAGCTGGAACTGATCCGCCAACTTGGGGAAAAGAATCCCTTCCTGGACCTCTCGGAACTTGAGGAATATTTTAAAAACTCCGTTTGCGATTAAAAGTGATGGTTGAGACTGAACAATTCCAGGCCATCGCTGTTTATCCAGCATGAAGAAAATATCAACCGTCATATTATTCCTTATCGCAACCCTTGCCGGGACCGAAGCCCGGCAATCCGGAGGCGGGATCATTGAAGGCCGGATCTTTAACTCAAACGACAACGAGCCGGTGCCCTTCGCCAACATCGTGATCTGGGGCACGAACATCGGGTCGGTCAGCGACATCGACGGCCGCTTCCTTTTCACCGGCCTGCAGCCCGGATACGTGGAGCTGAGGGTATCTTCCATTGGTTTCAAAACCTATGTGTCGGAGCAGATGCTTGTTTCCAATTCAAGCAAGGTATTCATCGAAGTGCCGCTCGAAGAGACGACCGTAGCCATCGAGGAGATCACCGTGAAAGCTTCCCCCTTCCGCAAGAAAGAGGAAACCCCCCTGTCCATCCAGCGGATCGGCATCGAGGAGATCGAAAAAAATCCCGGCGGGAACCGGGACATCTCCAAGGTGCTTCAATCCCTCCCGGGTGTTGCATCCACCGTATCCTTCCGGAACGACCTGATCGTCCGTGGAGGGGGATCGAACGAGAACCGGTTTTTCCTGGACGGCGTGGAAATCCCCAATCTGAACCATTTTGCCACACAGGGGGCCAGCGGTGGACCCACGGGTATCCTGAACGTGGACCTGATCCGCTCGGTGGATTTCTATTCCGGGGCCTTCCCTGCAGACCGCGGCAATGCTCTGAGCTCGGTGCTTGAATTCCAGCAGATCGACGGCAACAAGGAAAAACTGAAATTCAAGGGCTCGGTGGGAGCCACCGACCTGGCCCTGTCCATCGACGGTCCCATCACCGAGAACACCACCTACATCCTGTCCGTGAGAAGATCCTATCTCCAGTACCTGTTTTCCGTGATCGGGCTTCCGTTCCTGCCTACCTACAACGATGCGCAATTCAAGGTGAAAAGCCGGCTCAGCGAAAAGAACGAGCTGACCCTGCTCGGGCTGGGGTCTTACGACGTGCTGACCCTCAACCTGGATGCCAATGAGACCGAAGATCAGCGAGCGATCCTGAAGTCCATACCTGCGAACGACCAGTGGAGCTATACGGTCGGGGCCGTCTTTAAGCATTTTTCCGAAAAGGGCTACGATACCTGGGTGCTCAGCCGCAGCCACCTGAACAACGGCGCCGATAAATATTACAACAACATCGAAGAGGACAGCCTGAAAACCTTCGATTACCGTTCGAACGAAATCGAGACCAGACTCCGTTACGAGCACAATTCCAGGTACGGCAGCGGTTTGAAGGTAAATTATGGCGGGGGACTCGAATATGCCTGGTACGACAATCAGACCTTTAACCGGGTCTTCCAGGATGGCCAGCCCGGAACCATTGATTACAGTTCGGAACTGAACCTGTTCAAATGGTTTCTCTTCGGGCAATTGAGCAAGGACTTCCTGAAACAGCGCCTCAACCTTTCGCTGGGGATCCGGATGGATGGCAACAGTTATTCCACGGAAACGACCAATCCACTGAAGCAGTTCTCACCGAGGTTCTCGGCATCCTATATCCTGAGCCCGGGCTGGTCGGTCAATTTCAACACCGGCCGCTATTACCAGCAGGCCCCCTACACCACCATGGGCTTCCGGAACAACAGCGGCGAACTGGTCAACAAGGACAACGGCCTTACATACATTTCCGCCGACCATGTCGTGGCGGGATTCGAATTTCTTCCCGATGAAAACTCAAAGATCAGCCTGGAAGGGTTCCATAAATGGTATCGTGATTACCCGGTGTCCGTTCGTGATAAGGTTTCCATTGCCAGTAAAGGAGGTGATTTCGGGACCTTTGGCGACGAGGAAGTGATATCCCTGGCAAAAGGCAGGGCATACGGAGCCGAAGTGCTTTACCGGACAAGGGACCTGGCCGGGTTCAACATCATCCTGTCCTATACCTTTGTCCGCAGCGAATCGGAAGAGATCAGCCAGGCCCTGGACCCGATGGGAACCTACATTCCCAGTGCCTGGGACAACAGGCACCTGCTGAACCTGACCACCTACCGGAAGTTCAAGGGCAACTGGCAGGCGGGACTGAAATACCGGTTTGCGGGCGGCACGCCCTACACACCCTGGGATTTTGAAACCAGCAGGCAAAGGCCCGCCTGGGATGTGCGGGGAAGCGGTTACCTGAATTACGCGCAGTTCAATACCCTGCGATTGGATGGCTTCCATCAGCTTGACCTGCGTGTCGACAAGGAATGGTTTTTTACCAGGTGGAGGCTGAACCTGTATTTCGATGTCCAGAATGTGTTTAATTTTAAGGCGGATTCCCCGTCGAATCTTTACCAGAACGAGGATGCCGATGGCAATCCGATCGTAGAGAACCCGTCGGATCCTTACCCGGACCAGTTGTACAGCTTAAAAGAACTTAAAACCGAAACCGGAACGGTCCTGCCCACCATCGGGATCATCGTTGAATTCTGATCCCCTGGATCATTTCGCGTTTCAAGTAATTATAACGGAAAATAGGACGAAACATGAGACAAACAAGCCTGCTTATTATAATGACAATAGCCCTTATGGCATGTAAATCCGGGAAGGTCCAGGAAGAACCTGTCAGAACAGACCTGGAAGCCAATGCAAGCGGTACCGGACCGGCACTCTACCTTGATTTTAAAAAAGGCCCGGCCCATAACCACCCGTCCTTTGTCCTCTGGGCCGAAGATATGGAGGGCAACTTCATACAAACCCTTTTTATTTCGAAGGCGGTGGGGACCAGCATCTACGAGCACGGCGACCCGTCCTCGGGCCATTGGGAACCTGGAGCCATCCGCAGGCCGGCATCCCTGCCTTACTGGTCGCACAGAAGGGGGATCCAGGCACCCGATGGGCTGTACGTGCCATCCCTTGAGAATCCCGTTGCCGATGCATATACAGGAGCCACGCCCCCGGGCAATTTCGGTGTGCATACCCGCTTCGATAAAGATCCTCCGGCGAAATTCCGGATCTATTTTGAGATCAACCAGACATGGGACTGGAACGAGTACTGGACCAACAACAAATATCCGGATAACCAGGAGTACAAGACTTCCTGCCAGCCGGCCCTGGTCTATATGTGCGAGGTGAACATGGATGACCCGCAGGGCGAATACCCGATGAAGGTCATCGGCCACAGTCATTATGCCGGCGAAACCGGGAACTTGTTCCCCGACCTCAGCACCATGACCACCGCCCTTGAAATCGTCAGCGCGCTTACGGTAAAATTCATTTAGCCGGAAATGGCGGATCGCTGATGGCCAAGGCTATACAACGGCCCATTTCCCGGCCGGAGGTGGAACAAAGGAACGATTTTTGTAAATTTGCTGTAACAGGGAAATCCGTTTCCCGTATAAACCATTGTTGAATCCGTGAAAAACACTACCGATGAAACAAGCAGCCTTCCTTCTTGCCGCATTCATTTTGGCCTGTAACATCCAGGCACAGACCAACTACAAGGTTATCAAGGTCAATGGCAACATCCAGTACGTCCGTACCGGCAGCCAGATGACCCTGGGAGATGTCTTTACCGAAGATGAGAATCTTTCCTTTGAAACTCCGACTTCCCGGGCTGCCGTCATCAACCCGGAAAAAGGAAGGTTCATCCTGACCCCTGAATCTGCCAACCAGCTCTCGGGTGCAAAATCCAATTTTCTGCCGGCCATGAGCAACATAAGCACCCGCGGGGGCGCTTTGAACTCCCTGAACGACATTCAGGACCAGTTCACCGGTCCCGTGGCAATCCTCTATGAGGCCAGCTGGCACATCAACCCCTACCAGTTCCCCATGGACGAAAACAACTTCTTCTACCTCCAGGTCCAGTATAAGGGAGAGGCCATTAACAAAAAACTTCCCTTCGAGGAGAACAGCCTGGTCTTTTCGCGCAAGGAGATCCTCCAGGTGGACGAACAGCCCATCCAGGAACTCGATGAGCCTGGAACCATGCTCTACTATTACACGGCAGACGGTTCCCAGTTCATCAGTTCCTTTGACCTGGTCTTCCCCGAAAAGGATATGCTGAAGGCGGAAGCCGGCATCATCCTCGAGGAATTCAGCGGTCAGGATTACAGCCGGAAGGTCAATGAACTCTCGGGCTACCTGTTCGAATTCTACGGGAAGCCTGACAAAGAGGATGTGATGCTCTTCCTGGAAAAGTATTTCGGCCTTAAAAAATAAGCTGCAGGGGATCCTGCCCAGTTCCCGCTCTTTTTAGTATTTTTAGTAGTCAGAAACACTCTGTCTAAAATTCCGGCTATGAGGATACCTGTACCCTTGTTCCTGCTGATCCCCTGGCTTACGCTTTCGCCTGTCATGGGACAAAACCTGAGACTTCCCATATCCAATTACACCAACAAGATCTACGGGCGCAATTACGAAGCGACCAATTACTGCATCCTGACAGACGACCGCAACCTGGTCTATGCGGGAAATGCCAACGGGATCATGGAATACGACGGGAGCGATTGGCGTTTTATACCCGTGAGCCAGGGTGCCTATGTGACCTCCATGGACCTTGCCCCTTCGGGAATAATATACGTCGGATCCCAGCAGGAATTCGGTTACCTGGCACCCGACCGGGTCGGCTCCCTTTGCTACCATTCCCTCTCCGACCTGCTCCCGGATGAGGACCGTTTCTTTACCACCATATGGGCAACTCATGCCGCGACCGGTTTCATTGCTTTCCAGGCCGAGGAATGTCTGTTTATTTACCGGGGCGACAGCCTCCTGCCCATTTACCCCGAAAATTCCTTTCATACCTCGTTCCTGGTCGGAGAACAGCTCTATGTGCGAGAACGTGGCAGGGGACTGATGGTCCTTCATGGAAATCAATTCGAGGACGTCAATGACGGATCCGTTTTTAAGGACCTGGGGATTTTCGGCATGTTCCCGCTTGATGATAAGGGCCGGATCCTGATTGCTACGACGGAAAAGGGTTTTTACCGGTATGATCCCCTGCGGGGAATGGAACGCATGCCGACCAATAACGATGATTTCCTGGTCCATGCGGGCATTATGGGTGGAATCGCCCTCGAGGACGGGAACATCGCCCTGCAGAGCGTGCACCAGGGGGTGATCATCTGCAGCAAGGATGGAAACATCCGGGCCGTGATCAACAAACACGGCGGACTGAACGAGAACGATGTCAAGGATATATGGCAGGATGCGCAGCGCAATATCTGGTGCGCACTGAACAATGGCATCAGCAAGATCGATTATTCATCCCCGGTTACTTTTTATGAGGAGGATGCGGGACTTGAGGGCAGCGTGCATGCGGTGATCCGGCATGGTGGACGATTGTTTGTCGGGACCACTTCCGGTCTCTTTGCCGAAGACCCGCCCCCTGCCCTCAACCGGTCCGTTACGTTCAGTCCCCTGCCCGGGATACGGGACCAGGTATGGAGCCTCAAATCCGTCGGGAATGATCTCGTGGCAGGAACGAACAACGGGATCTGTGTCATCCGCAACGGATCGTCCCGCAAAGTATCCGGGATGAATGCCTTTGCCATGCATTACCTGGAGAAGGAAAAGCTGATGCTGGCGGGGGGAAGCGGGGGACTCGCTGCTTTCGATCCCAACCGGAACTGGAGACTGGTTAAGGACTTCGAAGACATCCAGGTTGATATCAAGGCCATCGCACAAAACCGAAGCACACCTTACGATGCTTCGGAGATCTGGCTGGGGACCAGCCTGCAGGGCACGGTGAAACTGCTGATCCGTCCGGATATGAGTTATAAGGTCTCCCATTATTATGGGATGGGTGACGGGCTGCCGGAGGACTGGGTCCTGCCTTTTGCCCACCACGACAGTATCGTTTTCGGCACACGACTTGGGATCATGAATTTCATCGACGAACAGCTTATACGGCAGGCCTTGCCGGATTCTCTCAGGGACCTCCCGGAATACTGCCGGGGTTATTTTGAGATGAGTGTACTCTACGGCAAGCCCGTTGACCTG
>CAZVLG010000270.1:0-9193 GCA_964627835.1 uncultured Bacteroides sp. | reverse complement strand
GTGGAACACATCGGGATGGGCCTTCTCAATCTCGTCAAGCAATACGACGGCATAAGGCTTCCGGCGGATCTTTTCAGTGAGCTGTCCGCCTTCTTCATAACCGATATAACCCGGGGGGGCACCGACCAGGCGCGAAACGGAAAACTTTTCCATGTATTCGCTCATATCGATGCGGATAAGGTTGTCGTGTGATTCAAAAAGGTATTTTGCCAGGACCTTGGCAAGCTGGGTTTTTCCAACACCTGTGGGACCCAGGAAGATAAATGTGCCGATCGGCTTATTGGGATCTTTCAGTCCGGCGCGGTTCCTCTGAATGGACTTTACCACTTTCCCGATGGCCTCATCCTGGCCGATTACGGAACCTTTCATCTCATCGGCCATCTTGAGCAGGCGTGTACCTTCAGCCTGCGCGATACGCTGCACCGGAACTCCGGTCATCATGGCAACGACTTCGGCAACCTTTTCCTCGTTGACGATTTCCCTGTTCTTGGCAAGTTCCTTCTCCCATTTTGATTTTTCCTGCTCAAGCATATCCAGGTATTCCTTTTCACGGTCGCGAAAGCTTGCTGCCCTTTCAAAATTCTGGTTTTTGACGGCCTTGATCTTTTCCTGCTTCGTTTCTTCGATCTCCTTTTCAAGCTTCAGGATCCTCTCCGGCACTACGATATTGGAAATATGAACCCTAGAACCGGCCTCGTCGAGTGCATCGATGGCCTTGTCGGGGAGGTGGCGGTCGGAAATATAACGTAGTGTCAGAAATACACAGGCTTTGATGGCATCCTCGGTATACGTCACGTTATGGTGCTCTTCATACCGGGCCTTGATATTATTCAGTATGTTGATGGTTTCCTCCGCATTGGTCGGTTCAACCATCACTTTCTGGAACCTCCGCTCCAGGGCACCGTCCTTTTCAATATGCTGGCGGTATTCATCCAGGGTGGTTGCGCCTATGCACTGAATATCTCCGCGGGCCAGGGCCGGTTTGAGCATATTGGCTGCATCGAGCGACCCGGTGGCGCCTCCTGCACCGACGATCGTATGAATCTCGTCGATAAACAGGATAATGGTGTTGGTTTTGCCGAGTTCGTTGAGGATGGCTTTCATGCGCTCCTCGAATTGTCCCCTGTACTTGGTGCCGGCCACGATACTGGCCAGGTCCAGGGTCACAACGCGTTTGTCGAAAAGAACGCGTGAGACTTTCCGTTGCACGATCCGGTTTGCGAGGCCCTCTGCTATGGCTGATTTGCCTACTCCGGGTTCACCTATCAATATGGGGTTGTTCTTTTTGCGGCGGCTCAGGATCTGGGCCAGTCGTTCGATCTCCCTTTCCCTGCCCACGATCGGATCCAGCCGGTCCTCCTCGGCTGCCTTGGTGAGGTCGATTCCGAAGTTGTCGAGTACCGGGGTTTCGGAACTGGACTTCCCGGTTTGCTGCCCGCTCTGCTGGCCTTTTCCTCCCTCAAATTGTCCCCTTCCTTCATCGTCATCGTCTTCATCACCGGGGAATTCTGAACGGGTGCCCTTTTTGGTGCTCTCCAGCTCCATTTTGACAGAATCATAATCAATGTTATGCTCTTTCAGGACCTGGGTGGTGATGGAATTCTCATCCTTCATGATTGCCAGCAGCAAATGGCCGGTATCGATGGTGTCATCCTGCAATGCCTTTGCCTCAAGATAGACCAGTTTCAATACCTTCTCGGCAGATTTAAGCAGGGGAATATTGTCGGTGTCCTGGATCTTGATTGCGCTCTCCGGACGTATCAGTTCCTCAATTGACCTGCGAAGGTCATACAGTTCTGCTCCCATCAGAATCAGAATATCGATGGCAAGTCCCTCTCCATCCCTTAAAATCCCAAGGAAAAGATGCTCGGTACTGATGTGGGCATTACCCAGCCGTATAGCCTCTTCCTTGCTGTATGAGAGGACATCCTTTATCCGCTGTGAAAACCTTGCGTCCATTGAGTTAAAAATACATATCTGCCTGCAAATATAGCAATAATATAGACAACAAATATAAACACGAAAATGTTGAAAAATTGGTCATCTAATTGGCTGAAAATAGGCAATAAATCAGTATTTTCGGAGTTTGAAATCTGGAATGTTTGAGAAGATAATATAGTGACCCGTTTTTTACCCTCGTTTAGTCCGTCTCCACGGAAAATTATTCAGCAGGTTTTATTGAGTTTTCAGGTCCCAGTTCTTTTCGAATCAGATAAAATCTAATCTCAGTTGAAATGACAGAAGGAGAAAAGGTAGTTAAGATCAACATTGAAGAGGAAATGAAATCCGCCTACATCGATTATTCGATGTCGGTGATCGTTTCAAGGGCCCTGCCCGATGTAAGGGATGGTTTGAAACCAGTTCACAGAAGGGTTTTATTCGGGATGTCTGAACTGGGCCTCCTGTCGAACAGGCCCTATAAAAAATCCGCCAGGATCGTGGGAGAGGTGCTTGGCAAATACCATCCGCACGGGGATTCATCGGTCTATGAAGCCATGGTCCGGATGGCACAGAAATGGTCGCTCCGGTACTGCCTGGTCGACGGGCAGGGGAATTTTGGCTCGGTCGATGGCGACAGTCCCGCAGCCATGCGATATACCGAAGCAAGGCTTCGTAAAATTGCCGAAGAAACCCTTTCAGACATTGACAAGAACACGGTTGATTTCCAGTTGAACTTTGATGACTCCCTGGAAGAGCCCACCGTACTGCCCACGAGAATCCCAACACTTCTGGTCAACGGGGCCTCAGGGATCGCCGTTGGAATGGCCACCAACATGCCTCCGCATAACCTGAGTGACACCATTGATGCCATCGTGGCCTATATTGACAATAACCAGATTGGTATCGACGAGCTCATCGATATCATCAAGGCCCCGGATTTTCCGACGGGAGGCATCATATATGGTTACCAGGGAGTACGGGAGGCTTATGCCACCGGAAGGGGCAAGATCGTCATGCGGGCCAAAACGGAGATTGAACTGACATCTTCGGGCCGCGAAAAGATCATCGTAACCGAGATACCATACCTGGTGAACAAGGCCGAACTGATCCGGAAGACCGCCGACCTTATCAACGAGAAAAAGATTGAAGGCATCTCCTTTATAAATGATGAATCCGACCGGAACGGCATGAGGATCATAATCATCCTCAAAAAAGATTCAAATGCGGGGGTGGTCCTCAATCTGCTTTTAAAGTACACACAATTGCAAGCAAGCTTCAATGTAAACAACATTGCCCTGGTAAACGGTCGTCCGAGGACGCTGAACCTGAAACAGATCATAAGCTATTTTGTCAAGCACCGGCATGAGATTGTCGTCAGGCGTACAAAATATGAACTTGACCAGGCCGAAAAGCGGGCCCACATACTGGAAGGTCTCCTGATCGCACTGGATAACCTGGATGCAGTAATAAAGCTGATACGCGGATCCCATACGCCGGATATTGCCAGGGATGGACTGATGAAGCAGTTCGGCCTGACCGAGATACAGGCGAAGGCAATACTGGATATGCGTCTGCAGAGGCTAACGGGACTGGAACGGGAGAAAATCAGGGAAGAATACCAGGAATTGCAGCGCATGATCGAATACTACAACAAGGTACTTGCGGACGAGGGCCTGCGTATGCAGATCATCAAGGATGAATTGCTGGAGATCAAGGAAAAATATGGCGACGAGCGGCGTACCGAGATCGTTCCCAATGCGGAGGAGTTCAATCCGGAGGATTTTTACGCCGATGAGGACATGGTCATTACCATTTCCCACCTGGGATATATCAAGCGGACCCCTCTGACGGAATACCGCACCCAGGGCAGGGGAGGCGTGGGCTCCAAAGGATCCGTTACCCGTGAGGAGGACTTCGTCGAGCACATGTTTACGGCCACCATGCACAATACCCTTCTTTTATTTACAGAAAAAGGGAAGGTGCACTGGCTTAAGGTGTACCAGATCCCCGAGGGTACAAGGACCTCAAAGGGAAGGGCGATCCAGAACATACTCATGATTGATCCGGAGGACAAGGTGAGGGCCTATATCAATGTACAGAACCTGGCGGATCCCGAGTATATCAATAATAATTATATCGTACTGTGCACCTCGAACGGAGTTATTAAGAAAACCGCCCTGGAAGCCTATTCGCGGCCAAGGCAGAGCGGCATCATAGCCATCAATGTGAGGGAAGGGGATTCCCTGATTGAAGCCAGGCTGACCAGCGGGAATGCTGAAATTCTCCTGGCAATCCGTTCAGGCAAGGCGATCCGCTTCAATGAATCAAAGGTGAGGCCCATGGGCAGGAACGCCGCCGGCGTGAAGGGCATAACCCTTTCCGGGGATAAGGAGGATGCGGTTGTCGGGATGGTATGCCTGGAAGACCACGAGAGGGATATACTTGTTGTATCCGAAAAGGGATTCGGAAAGCGTTCGGACGTTGATGATTACCGGATTACTAACCGGGGAGGAAAGGGCGTCAAGACCATCAATATTACCGATAAAACCGGGAAACTCATTGCCATTAAAGAGGTTACGGATAATGATGACCTGATGATCATAAACAAGTCAGGAATTGCAATACGGATGCGCGTGACCGACATGAGGGTAATGGGCAGGGCCACTCAGGGAGTGAAGCTGATAAACCTCAGGGAAGGAGATTCCATTGCTTCCGTGACCAAGGTCCAGGGATATGAGAGCGGTGAGAACGGAATAGGGGAGGAAGATTCCGGATAAAACTCCTATCTTTACTATACGGGAACAGTAAGCACCCAAAAAATATGAGTAATATCATTTCAGTCTTTGGCAAGGAATTTGAACTTTGTCATACTGAAATGGCATATTTTTGAGACAATAACAGTGTAAACCAAAAAAATTTTAACATGAAACGATTACTCATTGCAGCCTTTCTGCTAATTGGCATTTCCGCCGCTCATGCCCAGGAGATGGCCACCCCGGCGATGAATTACAATACGATTGAAAAGAAATTGATGAAAAGCAACGAAGCAATTGTGGATGAGAAAGATAAAGTCAAATCCGGCACTTGGTTCAGCAGGGGAGAGATTTTCCAGGATATACACGATGTAAATATTGAGTTTCTACGGCTCGGGATGACGGATACCGAAGCAAAGTTGTATATGAAGGAACCCACGGAGATCAAAACGTTGGAAGAAGATGGTGTGGCCATCGAACAGCATGTATACGAGCGAGTTACACTCATTTATCAAAACGGGATGCTTACGGACTGGAACGAAACAAAGGTGATTCACCCGGATCCTCTGCCTGAGGCCCTGAATGCTTACAGGGAGGCCCTCAAACTCGATGATAAGGCGAAACTGGACAAAAAAGTGAAGGAAAACCTGGATCGGCTGAAAATACAGGCAGAAACCGATGCAATACGTTATTTTAGACGCCAGGAGTATGAGAAGGCCCTCGCTAAATTTGAACTTATCCAGGAGATCAGTAAAACGGATGTCTTTGAAGGCTTTATCGATTCTGTAATCATCTATAACTCAGCACTTGCGGCAAAAAACGCAGGGAACCATGAAATGGCGGCACATTATTTTGAGAAGGCGGCTGAGATCAATTACGGCGGGAGCGATACCTACTATCTGCTTAAAAGTGAGTACATTGCATTGAAAGACTCCTCCAAGGCCCTGGATGCACTCGAGCGGGGGTATGCACTGTACCCGGATTCAACCCTTATCATTTTCGAGCTCGTTAATTACCACCTGATGTCAGACAATGCCGAGGAAGGGATGAGATACCTTGAGATTGCCGAGAACCTTGCTTCCGACAACCCATCCATTTATTTCGCCAAAGGCACTTTGTTCGAAAAGCTGGGAGACCAGGACAGGGCATTGGAAGCCTACCAGCAGGCCCTGAGCGTAGACCCGGAATTCTTCAATGCCTGGTTCAATATCGGAGCCATGTATTTCAACAATGCCGTCGAAATGTATGAAGCCGCAAACGCGATAGAAGACCTTAAGGAGTATAATATTGCCAAGGCTGCTGCCGATGAGGAACTGAAAAAGTCTGTGCAACCGCTTGAAAAGGCTTATCAGATAAATCCGACGGATAAATCATGCCTGGAAACTCTTTCAACAATATACTACCGTCTCCAGATGCTGGATAAAAGGGAAGAAATACAGGAACAACTGAAAAATTTATAGAAGTTAATTGCAATGAAATAAAATAAGGGACTGATTTTCAGTCCCTTATTTTATTTCATACTGTATGGTAGATATTATCGTAAGGGGATATGCAGATATTTTCTACTTAACATAATATTAATTATAGGACAAATATTCGAAAGTTTTATTTACGCGATGCTCCGCTTTTTGTACCGATTTTCTGTTTAAAACTCTATCTTATAACTTAGGTTAGGAACCGGTACGGCAAATTCCCATCGTTCAACCTGTTTGGTTTTATAATTATAGTATAAGCCATAATTTTCTTTTGCCAGGAGCAAATTTCCCATTTGCAATGACCATATACTTGAATGGTGCTTTTTATTTATCCGGTAATTGATTGTTGCACTAACAAGAAATTTATCGGGTTCCTTATCCTCATATAACTGTGAATAATGGTATACAACATCCTGAGCTAAATCCGATTCAATTCGATTTACAGGTGTTGTTCGCCTCCCTCCATAGTAATTCACCCTTGCATTTACTCCTAAAATCTTGTTATTCTGTTTCCCAACAGTCCATTCTTTACCATAAAGTAAATTAATTACATATTGCGTATTAAACCGGGTGTTGCGTTCAATACCATCATCGCCTTTATATTTAGATTCAAATACTGATGCCGTAAACAAATAATAATAACCATCTTTCAAAAAACGTTCCAGGGTAAAATCAATACCCATGTTATTACCAGTACCCGTATTTATCAGTTCTTCATTAAAATACCAGTCGGCTTCCATATTTAACACTGAAAAACTACTGTCGGGAATTACTGGAACCTCAAATAACAGCTGAGCGTAAGGTTCTATTTTTAATCGTAAATTTGGATTTAGACTTATGTCGTAGGCAAATACCAGGTGATGCGCTTTTGAAACTTTCAAATCTTTATTTGGCTGAGAAATACCTGAGCCATCATCTACCCTGGCAAAATATAAAGTTAAAGGCTCTAACCTTGAATGCTTTCCATAGGCTAAACTGAGCGACTGTGCACTGCCTATATTATACGTTATTCCAAGTCTGGGTTCTATTACCAGTTCATTGTCAAGATCGAAGTAATGACCACGTAAACCGGCATTAACCGTAAAGCGTTTGGTTATATTAAATTTTGATTGAGAAAAAACCTGCAACATGTTTGAAGCATCCCTTTCATCAGCTATCCTGATCAATCCCTGGTCATAAACCGAGGCATGCTTTATAAGAGTATTGTAATGCATATTATCCACGATAAATCCGGTTCGGTTAGCATGTTTTGCACTGAACTTTCGGTTATAGATACTTGTAAATGTAAATTTGTAATTACGAACATGTATATATTCATTTTCATAGCGATTTAAATCGTATCCCAATATTCCTCCTTCATATTTCATGTAATCGCCGGTTACTGCAAGAGATGTATTCAAATAGGCATTTTTTTGGAAAATATACCGATGGTTTAAACCTAAACCTCCTATTCGCTGTACGAGGGTACCATCCATCCGGTCATCAGCCATTTCCCATAAGGAGGAGTCTTGTTCTGCATAAAAATCATCTGAATCGTCAGAGCCCAGTCCCCAGATTGAAAATACACCTGATTTTTTTGTTGGCATATTGATTTTGAAAGATAAATCCTGGTAAACAGGCATAAAATCCTTGATTTCCTCAGGAAATAATGGCCTAACCAAACCAAACGTAGAATATCGGTAATTAAAAAGATACGAAGCCCTTGTATCTTTCCCCAAAGGACCTTCGGAAGAAATATCAAGACCCATGGTACCTATTTGAACAGCATGCTCATGTTTTTCATTGTTACCTGATCGCAATTTAATATCAAATACTCCTGATACTGCATTTCCATATTCGGCAGGAAAAGCCCCGGTGAAAAAATCAGAATTACCAACAACCAATGCACTGAGTGCCGATACCCCTCCCCCTCCGAATGTGGTTAGATTCGCAAAATGGTTAGGATTCGGAATTTCAATACCCTCCAGTCTCCACAATAGCCCTTTAGGTGAATTTCCACGAATAATAATGGTATTATCCCGGATATTATCGGTTGTGACTCCGGCAAAAGAAGCAACCAGTCTGCCAGGATCATCCCAACCACCGGCATAACGACGTGCTTCTTCCACTGAAATAGTACGTGCGCTTGCAGTTGCCATATTATTTAATGGTCTGTCTTTTTGTGTATTAGCTTTCACTACCACTTCCTTTAACTCAGAAATCTGCTCCTTCATTTCTATTGTTAGCACAATTTCCTTTCCGGTGGAAACCATCAATTCAGGTATCATTTGAGTTTCAAAACCTACAAATGATACTTTCATATTATGTCTTCCGATAGGCACCTCCTCTAAACGGAAATATCCTTTGTCATCTGTAATTACTCCTAATACCGGATCGGTAGTAATTACTACAATTGAGGCAAAAGCAAGTGGGGCCTGTGATTCAGCATCAACAACTTTACCGCGGACTACTTGTGTTAATTCCTGAGCATTTAGAACAATACTTAATGCACACCACACAATTATACTCATTGCACTTTTCTGTGTTCTCATTTTCGCTTACTTATAAGGTTTATAAGTAAGGACAATTGAGAAACTCACGGGTTGCAAAAAGTAGCCAACTAAATTAAAATGAATTCGTTATAAACTTATCAGGAGGCTCATTTACTAACAAAACTGCACCGGATTCCCGGTTCCTCTTTATGAGGTTTGGAAGATAAAAATTCTTAAGTGTATCGCGTTAGATTAAGCTGTGCTTGCCTTGCATACAACGATTGTGTATGTGTAAATGAGCCAAGACTTACATATAAAACACCCATTTTGCTCCGCGCAGCTTCGCAAAATGAGTGTTTTATTAATGTATCTAAATAGGGTTTGCTGATTTTGTAGAATTATATGTGTATAATGTTGACAATGTGGATATTAAGTTAACGTGAGTTCGATATAAAAACAATTTTTAAGTCGCTAGTTATCAACAATTTAAATCGCTATTTGTTTATAACTATTTGATATTCAGATACATATAAAAATGGATTCTTCCTAAATT
>CAZVLG010000269.1:0-8125 GCA_964627835.1 uncultured Bacteroides sp. | reverse complement strand
TTCGTCATGCCAGTCCAACGGCTTATCCAGCAGGATATGCGTGGAATCCTTCAAAGCTTCTATGATATTCCCGGAGTTGATTCCAACTGTTGACTCAACTATGATGACATCACAGGCGGATAGAAAAGCCTCAAAAGAAGTGTAAACCGGTATATCAAAATGGCTCGCATAATAACCTGCACGATCCGGATCCGTAAGGTAAGTCCCAGAATAAATGCATGTTGTATAGTTGGTGATGATCTCACCGAGTCCGGGACCCGAATGGCTCTCACCGATGACGCCGATCTTAAGCATTGAAGATCATGAGTTTCTGCAAACATAAAGCATTTCAATTTTCGGTTTTCAAATACTTTTCAACCAATAAACTTTTTTTGTTAAAAAAAATATCAAATTTGCAGGGATGACAGCGGCAATGATCGACACTTTTCAGCATAAGGGATTACGGAAAAAACTGGTTGAGACCATTCGCAACAAAGGCATTCGGGATGAACGGGTGCTGAATGCGATCGGGTTGATTCCAAGGCATTTTTTTATGGATAGCAGTTTTATTCAGTTCTCCTATAAGGATCAGGCATTTCCGATTGGCGAGGGACAGACCATTTCACAGCCCTATACGGTAGCTTTTCAGACCGAATTGCTGGAAGTCAGTCCCCGCGACAGGGTCCTTGAAGTTGGCACCGGCTCGGGTTATCAGACAGCTGTACTCCTGGAGCTGGGTGCTTCGGTCTATACTATCGAGAGGCAGCGGAAATTATTTCTTAAAGCCCAGGCCATATTAGGAGATCTTGGCTATAAGCCCTATTTTTTCTACGGTGACGGGTACCAGGGCAAGGCATCCTACGGTCCCTTTGACCGCATACTCGTGACCGCCGCTGCCGGTGAAATCCCGGACTCCCTCATGAAACAGCTCAAAATAGGTGGGATCCTTGTGATTCCAGTCGGGGGCGAACAGGGTCAGGAAATGCTGCGGATCGTCCGCAAGGGAAAGGATGAATTTGAACGGACGGAACACGGGTCCTTTGCGTTTGTTCCTCTTATGAAAGGAACGGAGGACTAAATCGTATGCGGCTATGATCAATATCGAAACATTTGTTTTTAATCCCTTCCAGGAGAACACCTATATTCTATATGACCATAGCGGTGATTGCATTATCATCGACGCCGGCTGCCAGGACCAGGATGAAAAAGACCAACTGGTCGATTATCTTGATGAACATGGTTTCAAACCGGTGAAACTGGTGAATACCCATTGCCATGTAGACCATATCCTGGGGGTGGCCTTTCTTGCAAAGAAATACAATCTGCCCTTTTACATGCATCCAGCCGAACGATCCCTGTTTTCCCACAGCAGGACCCAGGCTGATTTTTTTGGACTGTCCCTTGAGTTGCCCCCCGAACCGGAGGGCTTCCTGCATGACGGGGATCTGCTGGATTTCGGTGAATCAAGCCTTGAGCTGATCCATATACCGGGCCATTCTCCCGGGGGGATATTGTTCCACAGTCCGGAACAAAAATTCCTGATCTCAGGCGATGTCCTTTTCCGGCAAAGCATTGGACGTACGGATTTACCCGGGGGAGATTACGACAGCCTGGTCAACGGCATACGGAATAAATTGATGAGCCTGGACCCGGATACGCGGGTTTACCCGGGACACGGTCCACATACCAGCATCGGTGAGGAAAAAGAATCAAATCCTTTTCTGAGGTAAGACTCTTCCCTGAAACCGGCCCTACGTTGCGGCCAGCTGTTAAGGATTGATCCGGGCCTCAAGCCAAAACCGTTCTTAAGATATTTTCCAACATAAGGGATTTGTTCAGAAATCTGTCCCAGATTTATATTTTTGTGCATTCAAAAAAAAGAAACATAGATGGATCTGTTCACAAACCGCCATATTGGTCCAAGACCACACGATGTTCCCCCTATGCTTGAGAGGATCGGGGCCGCCAGCATCAAAGAACTCATTGACCGGACCCTGCCAGCCTCCATACGGATGAAGCACGCCCTGGACATTCCCGGGGGGATCAGTGAATACGAATATTTCAATCAGCTGAAAGAACTGGCCGGCCGGAATAAACTCTTCCGTTCCTTTATCGGGCTCGGTTACTACAACACGATTTTTCCGGCAGTAATCCAGCGTAATATCCTGGAGAACCCGGCATGGTATACCTCTTACACACCCTACCAGGCCGAGATCTCGCAGGGCAGGCTCGAAGCGCTCCTGAATTTCCAGACCATGGTCATGGAACTGAGCGGGATGGAGATTGCCAATGCCTCCCTTCTTGATGAAGCGACGGCAGCGGCGGAAGCCATGATCATGATGTTCAACCTGAGGTCCAGGGCAAAGCTGAAAGCCGGTGTACATAAATTTTTTGTGGATGCAAACACATTTCCCAATACCGTAGACGTGCTGAAAACCCGTGCGGAACCGCTGGAAATTGAACTGGAGATCGGCTCATACGAATCCGTTTCTCTGGATGACAGTTATTTCGGTGCACTGGTCCAGTACCCTGCCGGGGACGGGGAGATAAGAGATTACAGGGGATTCGCGGAAATGGCTCACGGTCTGGAGATCCTGGTCGGGGTCGCGGCAGATCTCCTGAGCCTTGCCCTGATCACCCCTCCCGGGGAATGGGGGGCCGATATGGTGGTCGGTTCCACCCAGCGATTCGGCATCCCGATGGGCTACGGTGGTCCGCATGCCGGGTATTTTGCAACCCGGGACAAGTTCAAGCGAAACATCCCCGGCCGGATTATCGGTGTTTCCGTTGACCGCCACGGCAACCCGGCCCTCCGGATGGCACTGCAGACCAGGGAACAGCACATCAAGCGGGAGAGGGCAACCTCCAATATCTGTACGGCCCAGGCCCTGCTGGCCACCATGGCGGGCATGTACGGCTGCTGGCACGGTCCCGCAGGACTCCATCGCATTGCTTCCGGCATACACCAGGCGGCATCCACCCTGGCAGACAAACTCGAAAAGATGGGATATACCATCCTTTCCGGAACCTTCTTCGATACCATCAGCATCAGGCTGCCTGCCAATTTGAAAAACCAGGACATCAAGAAATTGGCCCTTGAGCGGGAGATGAACTTTTATTACCCGGATGAAAAATCTGTCCGGATCAGTCTGGACGAAACCGTTTCCCTGGAAGATGTGAACAGGATCCTTGAAGTGTTCGCGCTTGCCTTGAAGCAGAAATTCACAGCGCTCACGGAGATCGGCAGCAGCAGGGACCTTGGAACCTTCGCCCGGAAGAGCTCCTTCATGATCCAGGAGGTTTTCAACCGCTACCATTCCGAAACGGAACTGATGCGGTACATCAAACGCCTCGAACGAAAGGATTTTTCCCTCACGCATTCCATGATATCCCTGGGATCCTGCACGATGAAACTGAATGCCGCCATTGAAATGCTTGCCATGAGCTGGCCGGAATTTGCCAATATGCATCCCTTTGTCCCCGTATCACAGGCCGAAGGATACCAGCAGCTTTTCAATGAACTGAGCAAAGATCTTAAAACGATCACGGGCTTTGCCGGGATCTCCTTCATGCCCAATTCCGGGGCCTCGGGGGAGTATGCGGGACTGATGGTTATCCGCGCCTGGCACCGGAGCAGGGGAGAAGGCCACCGGAACGTGGTGCTGATCCCGTCTTCTGCCCACGGCACCAATCCCGCATCCGCCGTGATGGCGGGAATGGAAGTGGTCGTGGTGGACTGCGATGAAAAAGGGAACGTCGACCTTGAACTTCTGAAAGCCCTTGCCTCGGAACACCGGGATAAACTGGCCGCCTTTATGATCACCTATCCCAGCACCCACGGGGTCTTTGAAGGGGAGGTCAGGGAAATGATCCGGGTGGTTCATGAGAACAGGGGACAGGTATACATGGACGGTGCCAATATGAATGCTCAGGTCGGGCTGACCAACCCGGCCCTGATCGGGGCCGACGTCTGCCACCTGAACCTTCACAAGACTTTTGCCATCCCGCATGGGGGAGGGGGACCAGGAATGGGTCCCATAGGAGTGGCCGGTCACCTGGTCGAGTTCCTTCCCACCCACCCCCTTGCAGAAACCGGGGGCGCGAACGGTATACCGGCGGTTTCCGGCGCCCCCTGGGGAAGCGCGAGCATCCTGACCATCTCCCATGGCTATATAAAGCTGCTCGGCGGTCCGGGCCTGACAGAAGCCACCCGGTATGCCATCCTGAATGCCAATTACCTGGCTGCATGCCTGAAAGACCGTTACAAGGTGCTTTATACGGGCGAGAATGGCTTTGTGGGGCATGAGATGGTCCTGGATTGCCGTCCCTTCAAACAAATGGCGGACATTACCGAAGCCGATATAGCCAAGCGACTGATGGACTTCGGGTTCCATGCTCCGACACTTTCCTTCCCGGTCCACGGAACCCTTATGGTGGAACCGACCGAAAGCGAATCGAAGGAGGAACTCGACCGCTTCATTGAGGCCCTGGAAACCATTCACGATGAGATCCTGGAGATAAAGGAAGGCAGGGCGGACCCTGCAGACAATGTATTGCGGAACGCTCCCCATACGGTTGAAGAAACAGCAGGTAATGAATGGGGGCACCCATATAGCAGGGAGCAGGCTGCCTTCCCGCTTCGCTGGATACGGGAAAATAAATTCTGGCCCTCCGTGGCAAGGGTCGATGACGGGTACGGCGACCGCAACCTGGTCTGCTCCTGCACGCCGATCGAAGCCTACCGGAAAGGATAGGGATACTTAAAATATCCTGGCAAACTGTACGTCTTAAAAGTGTAACTTAGCAATTACCTATGAGTTCAAATAAACTGACGGGCCACCATCACGGAAGGCATGCCGGGAGGGAAGACCTGGCCGGCGAATATCGTCTGGGCGATGCCATCCAGTTAGTCCTGCTGTTCATTTTCCTGGCCATATGGATCCTTGATTCATTTGTTCTCCATTACACCACATTCCTTGTAGAGAGCATTCCGGGCTATATCAGATGGATAAGCGGGATCATCCTCCTGCTGGCGGCAGGATACCTGTCCAGGGCAGGCTTGCGGATCATTTTCGGAGAGATACGGGAGGAGCCGCATGTTGTCACAAAAGGGGTCTTTTCCCTGGTCCGCCATCCCATATACCTGGCTTCGATCCTGACTTACGGGGGATTGATATGCCTGACCATGTCACTGGCCTCCGCCGCACTCTGGGTGCTCATCATCCTGTTTTACCGGTATATTTCCCGGTGCGAAGAAGAACTGCTTATCAGCCGGTTCGGGGATGAATACCGCGACTACCAGCGCAGGGTTCCGATGTTTTTCCCCCTGAAATTATTCCACTTGTAATAAATTTGGATGACTCCCGTAAAAGGATTGCCTACATTCCTCGCTTTGAGGCATCTCTCCCTGGCAATATGGTGCTGAGGGATCATTGATCCGGTAAATTCCATTCATATATTTGAATAATTAATGATTTTGGGATAAATTTATTCTGGATATCGAAGTATTTCAAGAGTGAGCCATTATCCCACGGCATATTCCCCGGTATTCTTTGAAAATACTTTAAGCCACAAATTTCTGCTGTAAATTAAAAATCCCAATACCACATTGTCATGACCCTGATTAAACAAAAACTATTTTTCCTGATCCTGATGCTGACTTTAGGCTGTTCAATGTCATTGCTGAATGCCCAGGAAGACACCATCATCTTCGTTACGGACGATAACCAGGAAAGGGAACACATTGAATTTCTCAAAAGACAAGGATTCGTTGTCATTACCTATTGGCCGGAAGACTACCAGATCCATACCCAGCCCCCCGAGGTCATCGATATGCTCAACGACGCCGACCTGGTTATATTCGGACGCAGCGGGCCCAGTTTTACATTTCAGGATGACAACAGGCCCGTATGGAACGGCCTGACTGCACCCGTCATGTGTGTCTGTCCCTGGAAAGCCCGGAACAACAGGCTGAACATGTTCAACAGCGACTTCACCGAGCATCTCAATGAAGGTCCTCCCATCCTGTATGGTGCCGTAGAAAATCCGGGCGACCCCGTATTCGCAGGCGTCACGCTGGATGGCGATTTAATGGAATGGTTCGCGGCTCCTCCGCACGATGTTCTGCGGCTTTCCCAGCCGACAAACGGAACGGTTATGGCCACATACGAGGGAGTTGATCCGCTGTTTGTCCGGTTCGATCCTGATGTACCCTATTATCCCGGGGCAGTGGATTCGTCTGCCGGACCCAGGACCTATTTCGGGATGGGCAACGATGCCGCGGCCGGCATAGTCAATTTTTTCCCGCTCAGCAGGGATGCTCAGAAGGTCTACCTGGCGGAACTTTGCAGGCTGATGGGCATCCCGGCCAGGGAAATCAAATACGGGCCCACGGCCTTTGACATTGTATTCGTCAGCCCGAATGAGAATGAAAAAAGGAATATCGAAATGCTTGAAAGGCAGGGGTTTAATGTAAGCAAATACTGGCCTGCGGAGGACCGGATATCCCTGGAACCCCAGGAAACAATTGACTGGCTGGCATCACAGGACCTCATCATTATCGGGCGGAGTGCATACAGCGGGAATTTCCAGGATCAGGCCGACCGGGCCATCTGGCATGACTTTACATCCCCACAGATCATACTTTCTCCCTGGATCGCCAGGAGTTCACGCATGAAGCTGTTCAACAGCGTGGATGTACAGACGCACTGGGACACTCTGCCTGTTGTCTTCGGTATGGTTTCCAATCCTGACGATCCGATTTTTAATAACATCGAAATGGATGGGGACTCGCTTCCCTGGATCAATCCGCCGAACGATTATATTTTCCTGGAGGAAACAACCAATGCAGACATAATTATTTCCGAAAATGCCAATGTACCTTTTCTTGCCAGGTTCGATGCCGATATGCCCTTTTACGAGGGTTCTGATACGGCTGCAGGTCCGAGGACCTACATCGGGATGGGCAACGATTTTGTCACCGGTGCCCCGGAATACCTGCCCCTGACGTGGGAAGGCAAAATGGTATATATAAGTGAGATATGCCGCTTGCTGGGGATCGAGAACTTCGAACCGCGCATTCCAAAGGGGGCCAAGGTTTCAGGCATATGGACCAAGGCCGGTTCCCCGTATTATGTTGACAAGAACCTTACCATTCCCGATGATTCCACACTGGTCATCGAACCCGGGGTAGAGGTAAGGTTCAAGGGATATTATTTTCTGGTGGTGCACGGGACGCTCATCGCGGAGGGAACAGAAGGCGATTCAATCCTGTTTACGGTCGATGACCTGTCATATGCTTACAATCATTACGCATGGGACATTAATTCCGAACTGGGCGGATGGCAGGGTATTTTCATAGAGAATTTCGGGCAGATGGAAAACAATGACACGACGGTCCTCAAATACTGCATCATCGAGTATGCGAAGTCCACCAAATACGGCTACAAGCTGAACGGGGGAGGAATAAACGTAGACAATACCGGCAGGGTCAGAATAGAGAACTCGGTTATCCGTTACAACTCTTCCATACAGCTGGGGGGTGGTATAGCGATGGATTACAGGGCGCCGATACTCCTCAGGAATTCATACGTCTTCGATAATACAGCCCCACAAGGCGGTGGTATTTTCATTGGAACCGCCTCGCTTTCAAGGATAGAGCAAAATATATTTTACAAAAATACGGCGTACGACTGGGGTGGCGGAATCAGGGTCATAGGGAGCCAGGCAACCATTCTCAATAACATCATAGCAAACAATTACGCGGGACAGACCGGGGGAGGCATAAACGCGGCCAATTCCTTCGACAAGTACCTGGGAAACCTGATCGTCAATAATGAATCCGAGGGGACGGGAGGTGGTATAGAAATATATCGTTGTTCCCCGGATGTTATCAATAATACGTTCTGTTACAACAAGTCCGTCAACGGCAACGGAGGCGGCATATCGATGTGGAGTACCGGGACGCCGAAGATCGTGAATTCGATCGTCTGGGGGAATTCAGCCATCGACAGCACACAGATCACCATTGGGAACCTGGGTATCCCCGACATTTACAACAGCATCGTGCAGGGTGGCAAGGAACATATTCACATCGAGGGTACGCAGCATAAATACTACGGGGAATACCAGGACAACCTGGACGAGG
>CAZVLG010000268.1:0-4165 GCA_964627835.1 uncultured Bacteroides sp. | reverse complement strand
CCCGCCCCAAAAACAGTCTTTAATTTCAGGCTTACCTATTTTAATACGGCATCATCAAAAGTGATACTCGACATCTTAACAATGTTTGAGGAAATGATTGAGGGAGGTTATGATATACTGGTCCGCTGGTATTATCCCGAAGAAGATGAAGATATGCAGGAAGCCGGGGAAGAATATGCCGATATGGTGGAAGTCCCCTTTGAAATGGTTTCCTATTCCTGAGAACTTTGAAACCCGCTGGTAAGATATGAGTGAAGAGATCCTCAAGGCCCTGATGCAGTTGTTTGCCATCATCATTAAACAGGATGGGGGTGTTGAGGAGAAGGAAAAGAACTATGTGAGGAGCTTTCTCAGCCAGCAGCTTGCCAGCGATAAGGTATCCCATTATTATTCCCTTTTTGAACAGCATGCCGGGCTGGGTGAGGATCCCGACCAGGATTCCGGCACCGAGAAGCTCACATCTGTCGTGGATTCCGTAAGGATCCTTAGTATTTGCAGGAAGATCAACAAAACCCTTCACCAGAACCAGAAAGTAATTGTTCTTGTCCGCCTTTACGAACTGGTTAACTCAGACCGGAAGTTTACCAAACAGCGGATGGCCATTATATCAACCGTTGCTGATGTATTTAAGATCAGCAAGGAGGAAGCCGCCAGCATTGAGAAATACGTCACCGAGAATGCCCCGACAAAGTTTGTTGATCCGAATATCCTTGTGATCAATGACCAGAAGACCAGTTACCTTGAAACGCTGCATCTTCGATCGGCGAAACTGGACGGTCACATCATCGTTCTGCGGGTCTTGAGTGTCGGATTGTATTTCATGCGTTATACCGGCTTGGAGAACCTTTACCTGAATGGTCTTGCCATCAATCCCAGCCGGATCTACCTGTTCGCCAACGGAAGCACCATCAAATTGCCAAAAGGGAAACCCCTGTATTACAGTGATGTTGCCAGCCAGTTCCTGCATGAGGAAAAAGTGGAGGAAATCTCTTTCCAGGTCTCGGGGCTTCAGTACCGCTTCCCTTCCGGGGATGTGGGACTGAGGAACATTGAATTCACCGAAAGCCAGGGAAGCCTCATCGGGATCATGGGTGCCAGCGGTTCGGGGAAGACCACCCTGCTGAACAATCTTTGCGGAATCTATTCCCCCGGGAATGGTTCGGTAACCATCAACGGGATCGACCTCCACAAGGCAAAGGATAAGCTCCAGGGCGTCATCGGACTGATCCCCCAGGATGACCTGCTGATTGAAGAACTTACTGTATTTCAGAACCTGTATTACAATGCAAAACTTTGCTTCAGGGATCTGGCAGACAGAGAGTTACGGGATCTTGTGAACAGGACCCTGACAAATCTGGGGCTGCAGGATATCCATGACCTGAAAGTGGGTAATCCCTTCAATAAACTAATCAGCGGCGGACAACGCAAGCGCCTGAACATCGCACTCGAACTGATCCGTGAACCCTCTGTCCTTTTTGTCGATGAACCTACATCGGGGCTTTCAAGCCGGGATTCGGAGAATGTAATGGACCTGCTGAGGGAGCTTGCTCTTAAGGGGAAACTGGTATTCGTGGTAATCCATCAGCCTTCTTCCGAGATTTACAAGATGTTTGACAAGATCATCTTTATGGACAGCGGCGGGTACATGATCTATTATGGAAATCCGGTTGAGGCGGTCATGTATTTCAAACGAATGGATGCGCAGATTAATTCGGAAATCGGGGAATGCCAGATCTGTGGCAACGTTAACCCGGAACTGATATTCAACATCGTCGAAGCCAAAGTAGTGGATGAGTTCGGTAATTATACCGAGGTCAGGAAAGTTTCTCCTGAAAAATGGGAGGAACTCTTCAAAGAAAACCGTGAGAGGACGAGCAAGTCCCCCACCACCGGCTCATCCCCTGCAAAACTCCGTATCCCCGGCTGGTTCAGACAATTCGGGATTTACCTGATACGTGATTTCCTGTCCAAAATCAGCAACCGGCAATATGCAGCCCTGACCCTGCTGGTATCACCTTTGCTGGGACTCTTACTTTCCTACATCATTCGTTATATTGCGGATCCGACTTCCAGGGTTTACATTTTCAGGGAGAATGAGAATATCCCCATCTATATTTTCATGACCCTTATTGTGGCGCTTTTCCTGGGACTAATTGTCAGCGCAGAAGAAATATTCCGTGACCGGAAAATGCTGAAACGAGAATCCTTCCTGAATCTCAGCCGCTCGAGTTATTTGCTTTCGAAGGTGGTGATCCTTATGCTTATTTCTGCCATCCAGGCCATCCTGTTTGTCATGATCGGGAATCCCATTCTTGGGATCAAGGGCATGACCTTTGCCTACTGGATGGCCTTTTTCTCAACCGCCCTTTGTGCAAATATCCTTGGCCTGAACATTTCGGCTGCCTTTAATTCAGCCGTTACCATCTATATTATCATTCCCATTATAATGATCCCTATGATGGTGCTTAGCGGCGCAATGTTCAGTTTCGATAAATTAAACCGAAGTGTTGGTTCTGTGGGCAAGGTGCCCTGGATCGCTGAGATCATGATCCCGAAATGGTCATACGAGGCCCTAATGGTCCGCCAGTTCAAAGACAATCGTTTCAATGAGAAATTTTACGGGATCAAAAAGACAGAATCGCTTGCCGATTTCAAGCAGGTGTACCTGCTTCCCGAATTAAACAGGAGACTGGATAAAGTCAGGGAAGAATTTGAAGAAACGGGGCAAATCCAGCAAACTGCAGGGGATCTGAGATTATTGCAGAACGAGATCTCTAAGTTTAACAGGCTGGTTCCGGACGAACCTTTCCGGGATGTCATGAAACTCAACCCGGAAGATCTTAACACCGGACTGCTTGATGACTTGTCGCTGCAGCTTGAGATACTGGATGATTATTACGCCGGTCGGTTCAACATGGCAAATACCGAACGTGAAAATCTTATCCTCTATTACATGGAAAAGCAACCTGGCCTGTATAACCGGTATAAAGATGCATACCACAACGAAAGCGTGGAGGATTATGTCCGCAAAGTCTATGAAAAGAATAAAATGGTGGAATACCGGGACGAACTGATCCAGCAGGTTGATCCCATTTACCTGGATCCTTTCCCTTCGGGATGGTTGTCCTTCCGTTCACATTTTTTTGCCCCCAGGAAATATTTCGCGGGCCGGTACATTGATACCTACTGGTTCAATATGGGATTTATCTGGTTCCTTTCGATCCTGTTTTATGTTGCTTTGTACTATAATATCCTGTACAAAGGAGTACATCTTCCTGAAAAATTTAAATTCAGATCCTAAAAATTCCCGACTAACTGTATTAATTTATATTTTTGTTTTTCCGGTCCCCACATTTAACAAACAGAACAATGATCAGAAATACACTGCTACTTTTCTTGTCGCTGGCCCTGATCACCTCCTGCCAGTCAAAAAAAGGTAAATGGTCTGACGTCGACCTCGATGTCCCCGATTCGCTTGAGATCGCCGCGGACCTCCAGATCTCGGAGGAGGCCATGGAGGAGATCGTCCAGAACGTATCCTCCCCGATTGAAATGGCCGCCCTGATCAAGGAGATCGGCACACCTTTCTCAATCGATTTTCTGGCCACGACGGATTACGTAGACAGGTACAATACCAGTTACCAGATGGCCTATATCCTTGGGGTTTTCGGGGCCGATCTGGGGTACCTTAACATTTACGATAAAAACACCCAGATCGTCGATTATCTCACGTCGATCAACACCCTTGCAGACGGCATCAAGGTGGGTCAGTTCTTTGACTTTACAACTCTTAAGCGTTTGGCTACCAGCCGGGAGAACATTGACTCACTTATGTATATTTCCGTGAGCAGTTTTAACCAGATGGATTCCTATTTGCGGGAGAACCAGAGAGGGCATTTGAGTGCGCTCATGATCACGGGCATCTGGATCGAAGGGATGTACCTGGCTACCCAGGTGGCCGAAGTAAATAAGGACCCGATCCTTCATGACCGGATAGGGGAACAGAAACTGAACATGAACAATCTTTTCCTTATTCTGAATGCTTATAAGGGCCAGAAGCAGGTCCAGGATCTTATCGATATTCTGAACGAGATAAAGGTTGAGTTTGACAAAGTGGAAATTACCTACGAGATGGGGGAACCGGAAACGGTCATGCAGGACGGGA
>CAZVLG010000267.1:0-1708 GCA_964627835.1 uncultured Bacteroides sp. | reverse complement strand
GTGGCGCTCCGCGCTGGTGCAGTGCTTCTAAAGTATGCCATGCTTGCTGAGTGCATCCAGGAGGTTGTCCATTGCCTCCTTTTCGATATCGAAGCGGTAGGTCCCCGCAAAGGAACCCACATGCGGGGTAAGGATGGTGTTTTCCGTGAATTTGATCAGGGGACCCGTATAGGGTTCTTCTTCGAAAACATCCAGCGCAGCTCCCCCGATCTTTTTGCTTTCCAGTCCCTCAACAAGCGCATCCTCATCGATCAACCCGGGCCTTGAGGTGTTCACGATGATGACCCCGTCCTTCATGTTCGCGATCTGCTCCCTGCCGATTATATGGTAATTTTCCTGCCGGAGCGGCATGTTGAGGGTAATGATGTCGGAGGTCCGGATCAGGAAATCGAGACTTACCATCTCGCAGTGATTGTGCGCCTGCACGCCGGGATCGTACCCCATCAGTCCGCATTCGAATGCGGAAAGGATGTTGCTGACCCTGGTGCCCAGGATCTCGCAACCGATGATGCCGATCATCTTCCCCCTCAGCAGGCCCGTCACCTTTCTTTCCCAGCGGTTTGTCCGGACCATGCTGTCGAGTGTGCCGAGTTTGCGGAGAAGCGAAAGGATCATGGCCACGGTCAGCTCGGCCACCGGCACATCCGGGGCATGATGGGTGCGAGCGACCGTAATGCCCATTTTTTTTGCCGCTTTCTGATCAATGGTCTCTGTGTCGATCCCGCACCTGGATATCACCTTAAGGCTCCGGGCGGAGGCCAGGACTTTTTCCGTCAGGGGCTCGATACCCGCCAGTATCCCAACCGGGTCGTGCTTCCTGATAAGTGCTTCCACTTCCTCCTCCGAAAGTCTTTTATGGTCATGGTTCTTGATGAGCTCGATCGAATTGGGGAAGTCGCTGTAATTATAGCTCGTTGTGTTGCAGAGGATTTTAATGGGACCGGCCATTTTTCTGTCAGTTTACTGAGAGTTATGCATGGATTGAGGATCGTTGGAACCAATAATAAAAATAATAAATCCCATGCTGTTTGTAAAGGAAAATCATATGTTACTCAGGTGAAATATTTAATTTCGTTTCATGATCCGGCAGATTAACAAACTTGCGCAAAACCGTGTCCCCTTCCTGCTCATTGTGGATTTCGAGATGAAAAAGCCTGTTTTGTTCCCCCTGGATAAGCTGCCGGAAGATGTCCTGTTCAGCACACCTGCCAGGCCTTCCCCCGGAACAGCCGGAAAGGTTCCCGGCAGGATAGAATTCCATGCCGAACCGGTTTCCTACCAGCGGTACCGGTCCGCCTTTAACCTGGTCAGGGAAAACGCCCTCAAGGGGAACACCTACCTGACGAACCTGACCTTCCCGTCAAAAATCAGGACCGATCTGTCGTTGAAGGAGATATACAGCGTAAGCCAGGCCAGGTACAAACTGCTATACGGGGATGAATTCGTCGTATTCTCCCCTGAAATTTTCGTTCAGATAAAGAAGGGCCAGATCCGGTCTCATCCGATGAAGGGAACCATCGACGCGGAAGTCCCAAATGCCAGGCAGGTCCTGCTGAACGATACGAAGGAAACGGCCGAGCATGTGACCATCGTGGATCTGATCCGGAACGACCTGAGCATCCATGCCAGCCAGGTGAGGGTTGAAAAATACCGGTACATAGACACCCTGGTGACCAGTTATAAGAAACTGCTCCAGGTCAGTTCGGTG
>CAZVLG010000266.1:0-4657 GCA_964627835.1 uncultured Bacteroides sp. | reverse complement strand
AAGATGAAAATAGAATTACAGCAGGAGATTAAGGAGGAACTGATCGGAGGATTTATCCTGCGGGTCGGGAACGAACAACTCGATGCCAGTGTCAGGGGGAAACTTGCCCGCATTAAAAAAGAACTACAGAATTAATATAAATACAACAGGAAATGGCTGGAATAAAACCTTCAGAAGTCTCTGAAGTACTGAAAAAGCAGCTTCAGGGAATAAAGACAACCGAAGAACTCGAGGAAGTTGGAACCGTCCTCCAGATTGGGGATGGCATTGTAAGGATTTACGGACTGGACAACGTGCAGTCAAACGAGCTCATTGAATTCGAGAACGGCATCCTGGGAATGGTATTGAACCTCGAGGAGGATAATGTCGGTGCGGTTCTCCTGGGATCCACAGAGGAAATCGGGGAAGGGGATTCGGTCAAGCGCACCGGCAGGATTGCCTCTCTTGATGTAGGAGAAGGCATGCTGGGAAGGGTGATAAACACCATCGGTGAACCGCTCGACGGCCGGGGTCCGATCAAGGGACAGACCATTACCCTGCCCCTTGAACGCAAAGCCCCGGGAGTGATCTATCGTCAACCTGTGAACGAACCCTTGCAAACCGGGATAAAGGCCATCGATGCCATGATCCCGATCGGACGGGGACAGAGGGAATTGATCATCGGCGACCGCCAGACCGGGAAAACCGCCATTGCCATCGATACCATTATCAACCAGAAGGAATTCTACGAGAAAGGAGAACCGGTATACTGCATCTATGTAGCTATAGGTCAAAAAGGCTCCACCGTGGCCAATATTGCCGTCACCCTGGAGCATTTCGGTGCAATGAATTACACGGTGATTGTTTCGGCCACCGCTTCCGATCCGGCTGCACTGCAATTCTACGCACCATTTGCAGGTTGCACCATAGGTGAGTTTTTCCGGGATACAGGACGGGCCGCGCTCATCATTTACGATGACCTTTCCAAACAGGCCGTTTCCTACAGGGAGGTATCCCTGCTGCTCAGAAGGCCCCCGGGCCGGGAGGCCTATCCGGGAGATATTTTCTACCTGCACTCAAGACTGCTTGAAAGGGCATCAAAAATTATTGAATCGGATGAAATAGCCCGGAAAATGAACGATCTTCCGGAAGCCCTGAAATCCATGGTCAAAGGTGGGGGCTCATTGACCGCCCTGCCCATCATCGAAACCCAGGCCGGAGATGTATCCGCCTATATCCCCACAAACGTGATTTCCATTACGGATGGACAGATCTTCCTTGAATCAAGCCTGTTCAATGCCGGGGTCCGGCCGGCCATAAACGTCGGGATCTCCGTCTCCAGGGTGGGAGGAAAGGCACAGATCAAATCCATGAAAACGGTTGCCGGCACCATGAAGCTTGACCAGGCCCAGTACCGGGAACTGGAAGCTTTTGCCAAGTTTGGCTCCGACCTGGATAAGGCAACCCTTGCCACCCTTGACAAGGGGGCCAAGAATGTGGAGATCCTGAAACAGGGCCAGTATTCACCCATGACGGTCGAAAAACAGATCGCCATTATCTATTGCGGTACCCATGGACTGCTGGCCAGGGTACCGGTAAACAAGGTGAAGGAGTTTGAAACCGAATACCTTGATTTCCTGGAACTCAAGCATAAAGACCTGCTGAAAGAGCTTCGCAAGGGAACCATGACCAGTAAGGAAGAAGACATCCTGGATAAAGTGGCCCGGGAAATCGCCGCCAAATATGAGGTAAAAAAGTAAATGGCCAACCTTAAGGAAATACGGAACCGGATCGCCTCGGTCAGCTCCACGCAGCAGATCACTTCTGCAATGAAAATGGTATCTGCGGCCAAGCTGCGCAAGGCCCAGGAAGCCATTCAGCAGATGAGGCCCTACGCCGAGCAGTTGCGTGTTATCCTTAGCTATCTGAGTGGTGCCATAAAGGATGAGGAAGACGATCCTTACGGGGTGGAGAGGGAGCTGCAGCGCATACTCGTGGTGATAATCACCTCGAACAGGGGACTCTGTGGCGGCTTTAATTCACAGGTCATCAAACATGCCATTCAGCTGGTCCACGAAGAATATGCTACCCTGATGCGGCAGAACAGCGTGGATTTTTTCTCCATTGGGAAAAGGGGCTCCGAATACCTAAGGAAAAACCAGTTTCAGGTCGTTGGCCAGAAAAACGAACTTTTCGACCAGCTGGACTTTGAAAACGTGATGCCGGTGGCCGAAAAGATCATGGACGATTATGTCCTTAGAAAATACGATCGGATCCTGCTGGTTTACAACCAGTTTAAGAATGCTGCCGTACAGGTGCTTACGGTCGAACAATTCCTGCCGGTGGTACATCCTGAACATGAAGATGATTCAGGTTTCGCCATCAATTACATCTTCGAGCCTTCCAAGGAGTTTATTGTACGGGAACTCATACCAAGATCACTCAAAATCCAATTTTATAAGGCCCTGCTTGATTCACATGCTGCCGAGCACGGAGCAAGGATGACGGCCATGCATAAAGCTACAGACAATGCCACGGAAATAATCCGTGACCTTCGCCAAACCTACAACAAGGCACGACAGGCAAGCATCACCAATGAAATCCTGGAGATTGTCTCCGGGGCCGAAGCCCTGAAAAAAGATTAATCTTTACCCTGCGCCTGGATAATCCGGATCGGGCCTCAAGGGCAGGTTCGATTGCATTTAATTTTAGTATTCCTCCCAGTGCTTGATGGCGATATCTTCCTCACTGAGTTTGCAGAAAGCAATGATAAAGGCCGAAGCCAGCCTTGCATTGGTGATCAGGGGTATGTTGTAATCCACCGCACTGCGCCGGATGGAATAATCATTGCTCAATTCGTGTGATGTCAGGTCCTTGGGAATGTTGATTACCAGGTCGATCATCTTGTTCTTTAGATAATCCAGCGTATTGGGCTTTTTATCCTCGTCCGGCCAGTGAAGGACCATGGCATCGATATTGTTCATCTTCAAAAAATCGGCGGTTCCTTTCGTGGCAAACAGATTGTACCCTTTTTCAGCCAGCAGGCGGCAGGAATTAACCAGTTCCACCTTGGAGCGCATGGGACCTGTAGAAAGCAGGATGTTTTTCTTCGGGATGGTGTATCCCACCGAAAGCATGGCTTTGAGGATGGCTTCGTAGAAATTTTCCCCAATACACCCGACTTCGCCGGTGGAAGACATGTCGACACCGAGAACCGGATCGGCCCTTTTCAGCCTTGAGAACGAAAACTGGGGGGCCTTGATCCCGATGTAATCCAGGTCGAAAATGGATTTGTCCGGCTTCTCATAGGGCAGGTCAAGCATCACCTTGGTGGCGGTATCAATGAAATTTGCCTTTAGCACCTTTGAAACAAAGGGCATGCTCCTGGATGCCCTGAGGTTACACTCGATGACCTTGATGTCGTTGTCCTTCGCCAGGAACTGCATATTAAATGGCCCCGTGATGTTTAGTGCCCCGGCAATATCCCTCGAGATCTTCTTTATCCTTCGAACGGTTTCAAAATAGATCTTTTGCGGGGGAAAGACCATGGTGGCATCCCCGGAATGGACACCGGCAAACTCAACGTGCTCAGAAATGGCATAGACCAGGAGCTCTCCGTTTTTGGCCACGGCGTCGATTTCGATCTCCTTGGCCTGCTGGATAAATTCCGAAACGACCACCGGATATTGTTTGGATACCCCGGCTGCCAGTTTCAGGAAATGTTCCAGTTCCTCCTTGTTGGAAACCACGTTCATGGCCGCGCCCGAAAGCACGTAGGATGGACGGATCAGGACCGGGAACCCCACCTCGTCGACAAAAGCATAAATATCATTGATGCTGGTGAGCTCCTTCCATCTTGGCTGGTCAATGTGCAGACGGTCGAGCAGCATGGAGAACTTGTGCCGGTTTTCGGCATTGTCAATGGAGAGCGGGGAAGTCCCGAGGATCGGCACATCCTGTTCGTAAAGCCGCATCGCCAGGTTATTGGGGATCTGTCCCCCCATGGAAACAACCACCCCCTTGGGCGATTCCAGGTCCACAATGTCCATCACCCGCTCGAATGACAATTCATCAAAGTACAGCCGGTCGCAGACATCGTAATCGGTACTTACGGTCTCCGGATTGTAATTGATCATGATCGAACGGTATCCCTGTTCATTTAAGGTGTAGAGGGTGTTCACGCTGCACCAGTCGAACTCCACGCTGCTGCCGATCCGGTAAGCCCCCGAACCCAGCACGATAATAGATTTCCCGTCCCGTTCAAAACCAATATCATGTTGTTCACCGCTGTAGGTCAGGTAGAGATAATTGGTCTGGGCGGGATATTCTGCAGCAAGTGTGTCGATTTGCTTAACGGCCGGAAGGATGTTCCTGTTTTTGCGCCAGTTGCGTACTTCAATGCTTTTTTCGGCAATGCTGGCGGCATCGGGATTGAAAACATGACGGGCGATCTGGAAATCAGAAAAACCAAGCACCTTGGCTTTTTTCAATAGCTCGTCCGGAAGTTCTTCAAGGCTGTTGCAGGCTTCCAGGTCATTTTTAAGTTCAAAGATGTTCTTCAGTTTGACAAGGAACCATTTATCGATCCTGGTCAGTTCAAAGATCCGGTCTACCGTATATCCCTTCTCAAAAGCTGCTGCAATTACCAGGATCCTCATGTCGGTAGGTTCCGCAAGCT
>CAZVLG010000265.1:0-2694 GCA_964627835.1 uncultured Bacteroides sp. | reverse complement strand
TTGAATTGTCCTTCTGTAAATTTCATGATATTTCCCTTATGCACCAGGCAAACCGAGGGCAGATTGTGATCCAGTGCGTAGTTGATTGCTGCACGCATCAACCGGTGGGTACCTTCCCTTGAGACCGGTTTGATGCCCAGGGATGTGGATTCGGGAAACCTGATCTTGGTGACTCCCAGTTCCCCTATCAGGAAGTTTTTCAATTTCTCCACCTCAGGTGTTCCCATCATCCACTCGATACCCGCGTATATGTCTTCGGAATTTTCTCTGAAAATAACCATGTCCGTCGTGGAGGGATCCTTGACCGGCGAGGGTACGCCTTCATAATACCTTACGGGTCTCAGGCAAACATAAAGATCGAGGATCTGTCTCAGAGCTACATTCAGGGAACGTATCCCGCCCCCTACCGGTGTGGTGAGAGGCCCTTTAATGGCCACAAGGTACTTACTGATCGTATCGAGTGTTTCCTGGGGAAGCCATTCCCCGGTCCTGTTAAATGCTTTCTCTCCCGCGAGCACTTCTTTCCAGATGATCTTTCTCCTGCTTCCGTATGCATTTTCAACTGCTGCGTCAAATACACGCACGGAGGCAGCCCAGATATCCGGTCCGGTGCCATCGCCTTCAATGAATGGGATGATTGGAAAATCGGGAACCTGCAATTGTCCGTCTTTAATGGTAATTTTTTGTTCTTCCATTTGCTTGGTTTTTTAGGTTGTCAGCAAAATTAGCAAAAGATGGGAGTGGTGCAATTAAAATCAATCAAAATCCAGGTTGAATCGTTCCTTGAGCTTACCCAGGCTGGGATTTTTCCTGAGCATGTGATTGAACTTTTCTTCTGCAGTATAGAGGTTGTTATGTTTTTCTTCTTCCTCGGCAAGGATGGGGACAATCCGGAACTGGTTGTTATGAAGCGAGGATTCAAGAAAGTTAATAAGGTCAGGTTTTATTTCCCGGTCGAATTGCTGGAACTGTGCCGAATTGCTTAAAATGACCTCGATTGTCTGATCTTCCTTCAGCAAGGGCATATGGTGTTTCAAACTGCTTGCCATCCTGGGTTTCTCAGTCCTGATTTTTTCTGCGTACCTGACCCATTGATCAGCCAGATCCTCCTGGGTAAAAGGATCGGACATAACGGGCTTCTCCTGTTTCAGGGTTTTATCCGGACCTGTATCTTTTTCCTGCCTGCCGATTCCATTGAGCGCATTCTTTATGGAGGGAGTGGTCCCCGGAATATTCTTGCGGGTAACCTGGGAAATTTTTTTGTCAGGGCCAGGTCCGGCAGGCCCGATGCCCGATTCTTCCGAATTAAGAACCTGTCCGCCATCATTGCGCTCCACGGGTGGTTCAGATCCGGCTTCGGTTTTCGTCAGGACTTTTTTTTTATTGTCCTCCAGGAGATTACAAAGCTTAAGCAGGGTAATTTCCATATGCAACCGCTGGTTCCTGCTCGACTTGAAGGAGATATCTGCTTCACTCAGTATATCCAGCACATGGTATAACCATACCTGGTCCGTATGCTTGCTCTGCTCCCTGTACCTGTCACGAATGCCCGCTCCGACTTCGAGTAATTCAAGCGTAACGGGATCCCGGCAAACCAGCAGGTTCCTCATATGAGATGCCAGTCCCGCAAGGAAATTATGGGCATCAAAACCCTTTGCCAGGACATCGTTGAAAAGCAACAGTGCAGCGGGTACATCCCCGCTTAGAAAGTTGTCGGTGATCCTGAAATAATATTCGTAGTCAAGTATGTTCAGGTTCTCTATAACATCCGAATAGCGGATATGCCTGCCTGTAAAGCTGACGATCTGGTCAAATATCGACAGTGCGTCGCGCATGGCCCCATCTGCTTTCAGGGCCACGATATTGAGCGCATCCAATTCGTATTCTACCTTTTCTTCCCCGGCAATGTACTCCAGGTAGCGAACGATGTCCTCCACCCTGATCCGGTTGAAATCAAAGATCTGGCACCTTGATAATATGGTGGGAATGATCTTGTGTTTTTCCGTGGTGGCAAGAATGAAGATCGCATGCGCCGGAGGTTCCTCAAGGGTTTTAAGAAATGCATTGAAGGCCTGGGCTGACAGCATGTGAACTTCATCTATTATGTATATGCTGTATTTTCCCACCTGTGGGGGAATCCTGACCTGTTCGGTCAGGTTGCGGATATCCTCGACTGAATTATTGGAAGCAGCATCCAGTTCATGAATGTTGAAGGCCCTTGATTCATTGAAAGACAGGCATGGCTCACAACTGTTGCAGGGTTCCGTTTCAGCGGTTATCTGCCTGCAGTTAATGGTTTTGGCAAGGATCCTTGCACAGGTAGTTTTTCCGACGCCCCGCGGGCCACAGAAAAGGTAAGCATGGCTTAATTGCTGGTTCCTGATGGCATTCTTCAGTGTGTGTGTTATGGATGCCTGTCCGACTACCGAGGTAAAGTTTTCAGGCCTGTATTTCCGTGCCGAGACAATATACCGATCCATGTGTCTAAAAGTAGTAATTTTTTGCTCATTTAATAAAAGTTCCTACATTTGTGCGCTGATATTTTAAAACCATTTATTGAGATGTTGAACCAATACGAAACCGTTTTCATTACAACTCCCGTTTTGTCTGAAAGTCAGATGAAGGAAACGGTCGACAAGTTCAAAAAGATCCTTGCCGGTGACGGTGCCAGGATCGTTCATGAAGAGAACTGGG
>CAZVLG010000264.1:0-1557 GCA_964627835.1 uncultured Bacteroides sp. | reverse complement strand
TATCCTGATTATGTGCTTGATTTGATTAAAAAAGGCACCTGCCAAAATTTGTTCTTAAGAAAATTTTGAAGTGCCGTTTTAATCAATCAAGCAAAAAAGAGAAAAAAAAGAAGGGGCTGCCCCTTTTGAGACAGCCCCTTCATTTTATTCAGAAGATTCTGTTTCTTTCTTTGCTTCTTCGAAGGAAACAAGGTCGATCCAGTGGAGCATCACGATCTTCCATTTGCCCCGCTCCTTTTCGAGGATCCTGATCTCACAGGATTCTGCATTCCCCTCCTCACCCATGTACGAATAACGGGTATGCTGATTGTAGACGGCCCAGGCGGATTGCGGATAAACCTTGATCTTCCAGTTCGTCCAGTTTCGTTCGAGTATCTCAAAATCCGACCAGTCCGCCTCAGCGGCCTTCTTGAAATAAGGCTCCAGTTTTTCCTCCCAGCCAACCCAGACCTTATGTCCCTCTACACCGGTTGACATGTGAATTACGGTTGAGTCCATTACAAAGCAGGATACAACGCCCGGGTAATCCTGAGCTGCATAACTGTTGGTTTCCTGCATGATCACTTCCTTTATGGCCTTGGCTTCTGCCTCATAATCAATTTTCTGCTCACAGGCCGCCAGGATAAGACACATACAGATAATGGTAATGAAAATTGCATTTTTCATAATTCAGGGGTTTTGGTAAATAATTTTGATATGGGAATGAAACAGGGTGCAATGCCAGTATAAATTTAGGGCTTATTGGGGAACAAGTCAATATGCATTGATCTGTTTGATTTTCATCCGTGGATTGAATACTTTTATAGTATCAATGCCAGAACCATGAAAAATGCAATACGTAACTTATTTACCCTTATTTTGGTATGTTGTCTAATGGCATCCTGTTCCAGGGAGCAAAGCCCCATTGTGGGTATAAGCATGGGGCCCTCACATGAGAGGTGGTCGAAAGACATTATGTACCTTACCCAGCAACTTGAATTGAATGGAGCCCAGGTAATTACCAGGAAAGCAGAAGGAAGCGAGACAGAGCAGGCCAGGCAAGCTCAGGAGCTTATAGATGAAGGAAAACTTGATGTCCTGATCATTGTACCGGTGAACAGTGAATCAGCCGGCATCATAGTCGATTACGCAAAGGCAAGGGATATCAAGGTGATTGCGTATGACAGGATCATAAAAAACTGCGACCTTGACTGCTACCTCTCGTTCGACAATGTCAGGATTGGAGAAATCCAGGCAGAATACCTGACGAAGATAAAGCCCAGGGGGAAATATGCCATCCTGGGAGGAGCGCCGGAAGACAATAATTCCACCCAGTTGAGGATAGGCCAGATGAATATCCTTCAGCCCCTGATTATTCGGGGTGACATTCAGGTGGTCATCGACCAGAATATAATGGGATGGAACGCAGAAAATGCATACCAGGTTATAAAAACCTACCTTGACGATGGTAAAAAGCTGGATGCCATAATCTCATCAAGCGATGAACTATCAAGAGGAGCCGCACGCGCACTTGCCGAGCATGGTTTGGAGAGGGATGTGCTTTTATCCGGACAGGAT
>CAZVLG010000263.1:0-18492 GCA_964627835.1 uncultured Bacteroides sp. | reverse complement strand
GAAGGTCCTTGTATCTAAGCACACCGGATTCAATGATCAGTTGCCCCCCAATACCATAGTCTTCCCCATGTGTTTCAGTAAGGGTATCATTGCCCATATCAATGGTCAGGGATGCAAGGGTATCCTCAATGAAAAAAGTATAGATTGAGAGATTCCCGGGACCCGAAAATACGAGGCTGGAGTCATAGGTATCGGGATGCATGACATAGACGGTGTTTCCGTTTACACTTGCTATTGGGTCCCAGTTAGCGGCCTCCCTGGGAGAACTGGATTTAGATCCATTCCAATAGATTTTGTAGTTAGTATCATCGACTTTAACCATCACATCCCGGCTCATGAAAGTCTCCGATCCATCTGTGCCTTCACATACCACATAATAAGTACCATTAGCATCAAAGACAGGTGTGTACTCGTCGCCGGTTTGTGCGGTACTGAATGAAGTATATCCGCTGCCAAGTGTAGAACTCCATTTCCATTCCACCCCGGTAATGCTGACATCCTTTGTAACCGTCAGCATGGCACCGCTGAGACCTGCCCTGAGGTACTGGTCACTTGCAGGGGTGACGGCAACCTTTGAGGAAGCCACGAATACTTCAACCTCATTTGAAATTTTTGTTCCGCCAACGGTTCTGGTACCCTCACAAACCAGGTAATAATGCCCGGGATCCGCGAACATTGGTACAACATAGTCATTCGTTTCGGCCGTACTGAAGGATACATAACCACTTCCGCTTGTCGTAGAATATTTCCATTCGAAGCTTTCCATTGCATCGTATCCATCATTCTTGACAACTCTTATCGTATCACCGGCTTCATCTTCATAAATACTTACCGGAGCGGTGGGTTCGATCACAAAAACGGTAGCATCCTGTATATACACGTACGTCCAATCTGGCCCGGCGGCATATTCAACAACCACGTTAAACCCATCTGCAGCCACGATCTGACCTTTTGCAATTCTTTCATTACAGAAAGTCGTCCGGTCTCCCTTAATGTCAATTGTTCCCATGGGATTCAGGGTGATTATGCCGGTCGTAGTATCGGTTGGAAACCTGTCGAATGAACCAGACGTACAGATGGCCTTACCGGTCCCGGAGATATTTAGGTAACCAGCGAGTTCACCGGTACCTGAATAACCGCTCATAAAAAAGTATTTGGTGTCCATCAGTATTCCACCACTGTTTACATTAATAACCGTGTTGGTATCCTCAATGTGCAATCTTTTTGCCCGTAGTGTTCCTCGGTTAATGTTTATGATACCATGTGGTGCGAAGGTCTCCGTAGCCTGTACATCGAAAAGATCAAGACTGTCATCCAGATCAATTGTTATCTCACCGGTAGGATGAATAGTCAGTGAGTTCAGGAAGATACTGTCCGATCCGCCGAAAACCGGGAAGATACCGCTTACGATATTTTTCGCGGAGTCGATGAGAAGGTTGTTTCCATCAATCGCCTGTTGCGGATCCCAGTTAGCTGGGAGTGAAGCGTCCGTACTCACTGCGCCGGTCCATTCCATGTCTGTCTGGGCCAGCAATGAGCCGGACATCAGCACTGCTGCAAAAAGCAGTGCCAGTTTTTTTAAATAGTAAAAGGTTTTTCTCATAATCATGAATTTTGGTTAGTACTAAAACAGTTAATTATTGATGGAGAATTTTTCATTTACGGATTGTCAATTTATGCATTTTTATTCGTTTTCCAGCGGCAGGAACCAGTTGTTTCGGTCCGCCGCAAGTCTTTCCCGGACCGCCGCGGCTTCCGGGTAACCGGCTTTCTGCAGTTTTGCATAGATCCGGTCGGCCAGGATGGCGTTATCGCCCCTGCGTATGGCGATCCTTACCAGGTCTCCCCAGCGCTGTCCCTCGAAGGCGAGCTCGAGGGCGCTTTCGTCCAGGACAAAGTCTTCGATCTTCAGCAGTGAATCGGACGCGGGAATTTCACGGGCCTCCAGGTACACCCTTCCGCGGACGCCTACGTTGCGGTAAAAGAGGCCGCGTGTGCCGGCCGGGATCTGGCTCGGCGATGCCTGCCTTCCGTCGAAATCATAAGGGAAGGGCAGGTTCGTGCGTTCCAGGTAGGTAATGTCCACCGCACCTGGGACAGCATAGGAGGTCCTGATCCCGTAATTCATCAGGGCAGCGGCGAGTTTATACTGGCCGTCACGGTTGGCCGATTCAATAAAATGCAGGTGAAGGCCCCCGGTCCGCCAAAGATGCCACTGTCCGCCCTTCTCAAAGGGGTATAGCGGGTTATAAATGGATATGTACTTGGTTATGACGGGATTCCCGTCAATGATGTCATAGGAGCCTTCCCTTCCCCGGAAATCTGTTTTAAAGCCGTTTTGCTGGACCTGGGCATCCCACTCATCCATGGCGAGCTGTGAGGGCTTGAAAAGGTAATCCCCTGCATCCTTTGAGAAAAGCTTCAGGAACGGATTCCCCGGGGGATAAATATCATGGAAGTACATGGCCCAGATCCATTCGCAGTAGTAATCCGATGTCTGGGGGGAGTAAAACATATAGGGCCAGTTGTTCAACGCTGAATGGATGTCCTCGTAGTAATACCTGACGTAGCCGCTGTTGAAATGGGGAAGGGTATAGGGATCACCGATCGGGAACACCAGTTTATAACTGTCGTAAGAATTCTGCACTGTTTCACGGATCATGATATTCTTATAGGTTGAGGAGGCCAGCAGGTATTCCCCCTTCCAGAGATACAGGTCTCCCAGGAACATTTCCTTGTCGATGAACATGATCCGGGTATCGAACCCGTCGATGATGGTCTGGAAAGACGGATCGGTATAGAGGTACAGGTAAGGAAGGTTTTCCATGACCCCGATGAGGGAATCGATCATGGCTTCGATGCCAAGCATGGGGAATGTACCGTCGGCCAGGCTTTCCAGGTCATCCACCCGGTCGATGGGTTTGGTTATGTAGGGTACTTCACCATAATGGATCACCAGTTGCAGGTAAAGCCAGCTTCGGACCGTGGCAATGTCCGAATACCGCTGGTTGTATTCTTCCCGGGAGAATTTCAGGTCCTTGAGCATGATGTCGAAATTCTGCAGTACGTCGTTGCAGTCGTTGATGACGGAATAGAACGGAGTCGGATCGGTATAGGGATTACCGGGTTTGACATCGTGGAGGTTCAATTCCCGCAGGTATACATCGGCATTATCCGTAACATCCATCAGGTCGGCCCGCAGTTCGTTCAGGATAACGTACCGGTCCGACAGGTTCAGAAATTTCCCGTAAATGCCTCTAACGGCCGCATCGGCATCGTACTTATCACGGAAATGTTGTTCGGATGTCAGAAGGTCCTTCGGGGGTACATCCAGGAATCTTTCACAGGAGTTCAGGAAGCCGGCAAGCAATGCCGGTACCACGATTAGCCAGATTCGACGTTCTGTTTTCATATATGGGTTCATTTATAGTCCTATTCTGATGCCTGCATACACCGACCTTGGTTGCGGGCTGAGCCCGATATCAATTCCCTGTGTAAGGGTTGATTCCGAAAGACTGAAATCCGGTTCCATTCCCAGGTATGAAGTAACGGTCAGTAAATTATGCCCGCTGACAAAGACTTCCATGTTGTTCAGGAAACCGGGCCGGATGGGAATGGTATAACTCAGGGATACATAGCTTAAACGGAGATAAGACCCGTCTTCAATCCAGCGATCCGAGAACCTTGCATTGCCTATGGGATCGCCCCATGCGGCCCTGGGAACATGAGTTACCTGTCCCTCGCCCCTCCAGCGGTTCAGCACGATGAGGGTCTGGTTGTCGGCATTCTGCATGGATTCGAGCCGGTGCCGCAGCTGGTTATAAACTTCATTCCCCCAGACGAACTGCATCCCTGCTTCGAGCCTTATCCCTTTCCAGGACAGGGATGTCGTAAGCATCCCGGTGAGGTCCGGATTGGGATCACCGATGACCTGCATGTCGTTTTGGTCGATGATCTTATCCCCGTTCACATCCTCAAAACGGACATCCCCGGCTGAGAAGGGCATAAGGTCCGTATTCGGCATCAATGCCCGGAGTCCTTCTGCCGTGGCTTCGGACTGGGAGGCATATACCCCCAGGGCCCGGTAGCCGTAAAACCGGTTGAGCGGTTGACCGACCTGGCTGAGGATATTGGCGCCGAACAGGGATGTGATCCTTTTCTCTTCCGGAAAATCGATGAGTTTTGTTTTGTATTTTGAAAGATAGACGCCTGCATCCCATTTAAACGACCCGTTGAGTATCCGGCCGTTCAGGCTGAAATCCACGCCGGAGCTGGTGAAGCTCCCGTTGTTGTCGATATAGTATTCGAATCCCGAAAGAGGATTGGCCTCCATGATGTTGATCATGTCCCTGGTAAGGTTCCGGTAGAGGTCCGCCCTTAGGGACAGCCTTTCGTCAAACAGGCTGATGTCCAGTCCCCCGTTCATTTTCACGTTGGTTTCCCAGCGCAGGGCGGGATTGTACAGGTTCCCCTTTACCAGTCCCTCGGATCCCAGGAAATTCTGGGATACATAATACTTGGAGGCGGTGTAATTCCCGATGTTGTCGTTGCCGGTGAGCCCGTAACTGATCCTGAGCTTCAGCAGGTCTATGAGTCCGATATTGGCCATGAAGGATTCGGAAGAGACCAGCCACGCTGCGGCAACCGAAGGGAAAACCCCGAATTTCCCCCCGAAAAGGGATAGTCCGTCGGCCTCCACGCCGAACCGGGAGGATCCGTCCAGGGCAAGGTTGAGGTTGAGGATGTATTTATGGCTGTAGTCGTATTCGGCCCGGGCATAGAAGGTGACCCAGTTCCAGTCCCCGTAATACCCGTCCACTTCCCGCATGGAGCTGACTCCGCTCCCGAGGCTCCGGATCTGGTCGTTCGGGGTATTGTAATCCATGCCCCAGTCCCCCTGGGTCTTGTTGATGCCAAACCGAGCCCCGGCAAGCACGTTCAGGTATTGCTTCCAGCCGAGTGTACGAAGGTAACTGATCCAGATGTCATCGTAGATATTGAAATACCGCTCGATCTTATGGGCCACCCTGTTGCCGACCACACCCTGTTCAATCGTGTCGGTGGCAATACCAAGGTATGGTACGAACAGATTATCCCGGCTCTTGTCAAAGTTGATCCCCAGGTAATTGCTCACCCGAAGATGATCCGAAAAGCTGTACCCCAGATCAACGGACCCGAGGATCTTGTAGTTGTTGCTGGTGGCGGACAGGTTTTGGATCATGGCTGTGGGATTGCCCACCCCTAAAATATCGGCATCCTCGAGGTTGGGTGAGATGGCCCCGTCGCTGCTGCGTACATTCGAGTAGAGGAAGGGAGCCTTTATCAGGCTGGTGTGGAAGGGGTTTGTTTTCGGGGCGTCCCCGTCCTCCTTAAGCAGGTGCTGGTTAAAGGTAAATCCGAGGTTGGTCTTAAGCTGAAGTTTCGTGGAGATGTTGATGTCCGAGTTAAAGCGGAAGGAATACCTCGAATAATCGGTTTCCTTTACGATCCCTTCATGCTTCTGGTATCCGACGGACAGGGCATACAGGGCGATGTCATCGCCTCCTGTGATCTTAAGGTTAACGCTTTGGCTGAAGGAGTTGGAGAAAACCTCATCCTGCCAGTTGGTTTCATTATGGTAACGATAGTAATCGCTGTACAAGGGATCGTCGATCATGAAAGGCAAGGACTGAATGGAGTCCGCCGATATCCCGGATGTTTGAAGGATTTCGGCCAGGTAAGCCCGATAATCCCGGGAACCCATGAGGGGCAACTGGCCCGGTGCGTAGTTGATCCCGCCGTACATGCTGAAATCGATCCGTGTGGCCATTTCGTAAGGGTGATTGGTCCGGATATAGATGACCCCGTTGCCGGCCCTGCTTCCGTATATGGAGGCCGCATCCCGGATCACCGTGATATTCTCTATGTCATTGATGTTTATGCTATTGAGCGGATTGGTACGGAATCCACTGATGATGGGCTGCCCGTACTGGGTGGTTTCGTAGATCAGTCCGTCGAGGATGATCAGGGGCTGGTTGGTCGAATACATCGATGACAATCCCCTGAGGAACAGGTTTGAGCCGATGCCGGGGATACCGGACCGTGCCAGGATGCGGAGCCCGGCGATCTGATGGTTGATAACCTTTTCTGCTGAGGTCCCGGGGCTTTTCCAGGCATCTTCCGCGACGGTAAGCGTTGCCACCGATCCGGTCGTAAAGGCCAGAGGTTTGGTGAGATAGTAAAGCTGCGCGATCTCATCCTGGGAGAGGAAATCCTTTTCATTCAGAACGATGGTCACCTCCTGCTTACCTTTCAGGAGGACTTCCCTGGACTGGTAGCTCAGGCCCTTGACCAGAAGGGAGGCTTCTTCGTAGGGAACCTGGATGGTAAATTGTCCCAGGCTGTCGGTAAAAGTGGCCGCGTATCCGGGGACGCTGATACTTATGCCGTCGACGGGTCGGTTTGTAGATGCGTCAAATACGGTCCCTGTTATTTCCGAACCGGCCAGGCCTTCTTCCTGGGCAAGTCCGGCCATCGAGATTCCGGCTAGAAGAAAATTGGCAATCAGTAATCTGAAACTATGCATAGGTTTAGCGTTTTCCGTTTTTTATTCCAGGACAGGTACAGCTTTAAGGTAATCCATGCAAATGGTGGTATTCCTGCCGCTCCCGGTCACCTGGAGCCAGACGTCCTGATAAGTGGTGAAGAAGCGCTGGCCCAGGTACACTTCCTGGGCCGTTTCGTAGGTTGAATCCACCACCTCGATCAGGTCCGAAATCTGCGAAGGACCACTCCAGATGGGTTCCTGTCCGGCCATACCCAGCAGCCTGACGAATTCAAGACGCTGGCTCAGCACGGTTTCGGGATCCGGGTTCCGGTAGGAGCCGTTGAAGTCATTTACGGCAACCCAATAAAACTCATAATAGCCAGCCACGAATTCACCCATGTGGTATTTGATGTTCCCGGGACTCGCACCGTGGTTGTCCAGGATAAAATCATAGCCCCCGGAGGCAAGTTCGGTCTGCCGGGTATACCCCGTTTGTCCGGATACGGCGATGAAGGTCACCATGTTGGTATCCTCCGCTTCAACGATGACAATGGGTATCTTCTCATTCAGCCTGACATCGCAGCTGCTCATTACATAAACGATCCCGTTGCTCGCTTCGTAGGTATGCTGGATGGCACTTCGGTCAAAGGGGATCTTGATCCCGAAGAGGGACTCCAGTGTGCCGGGCATTTCCTCCGCAGGGGTCGCTCCCCGGAACACAAGATCCCTGCTTATTTTCCAGCGGGTTAGCTCATCGCTTTCGACCGAGTCTGCAAGCTTGTAGTAAGGCCGGTATTTCGAAAATTCAGCGTTCCAGACCGGGTCTTCGACCAGGATCATGGTGGAAAGGCTGTCCTCGTCTTTGAGGTCCCGCACCTCTGCGATCAGCCGGTTGCCCCAGACCATCCCGGAAAGGGTGTCGTAGACTGGTTTCCCGGTTATAGGGTCCACCCCGATAACGGCAGCTATGGAGGGATCGAACACCATCCCAGAGAGACTTTTAAGGTACCCGACATGTCCGGACGCAAGGTCGGTTGATTCGACGATATCCCAGAGGTTTGGTTTGGGTACCAGGGCCTTGTCGATCACATGCAGGATGCCGTTGCTTGCAACCCGGTCATAGGGTTCAACCAGGTTTGCCTCTCCGACCATGCCGTTCTCGTTATCGATATCTATGTTTTTACCGCTGTAGGTTTTCACCGTGAGCCGGGGAACTCCTGAATGATAGGAGTGAGCTGTAAAGCAGATGTGGTTGCTCACGAAACCGGCCAGCTTTGCAGAGTCTGAAAGGATCCCGGCTTCAACCACGCTCATGGCTTGGTTGTCCGGGGCCCAGACCGTATATGATTTGGAGGATTCAAGCTCTTCCTGCCAGCCAGCCTCCACCAGGTACCCGGTGAAGGTGGAAAGATCCGCGTCGTTCTGCAGGAGTTCAAACAGGCTCTCACCGGGCACGCCGTCCGTGAGCTTCACATGATCTTCCCAGGGATCCTTGCATCCCCAGAGGGTAAAGACCATCAGCAGGAACAGGAGAACGGGTTTCAGAATATCTTTTATCATGGTATCGAAATAAGTTTCATGCAACGGTTTGGATCATATTATCGGGCTGGAACAGGGTACCAGTCCGGCTTGTCAATCAATTCTCCGTCGTGATCACCGTCTACCCTTACTCTTGGCCAGATCTGGTCGTTTTCGTAAGGGATGATATGGATCATATCGATCCACAGGTATTTATCTCCGTTGTTGATCACGTTGAACCGGATGGTATGACTTCCCGTGGTCGGTACATCTATGGTACCGGCCAGGCGGGACGCAAACCTGCCGTTTATATCCGTCAGATAGCCCAGGGAGTCCCCAATGTGATAGTTGTACCGCTTGAATCCCTGCAGCAGCAGCTCTTCGTCCGGGATCTTCTCCATGGTCTTGTCCGTGGCCACAATGTTGGGCAGTGCTTGATCGTTAAAGTAAACCAGGAAGATCGGTCGCCGGTTCGGGTCGTCCACGTTCCGGGTGCATATCCACAGCTTGTACTTCCCTTTTACGATCAGGGGTGTCTTGAATTCGATCCAGTTTATGACGGCCGTCCTCAGGTTAATGATCATCATGTCGCTGTGGACGAGGTATTCTCCCTGAACACCGCCGGCCTCGCATACGTACTGGATTGGCACATCCGTACTCCAGGTGACGTTGGCGAGCTGCCCGAGTTCAAGGTATGCACTGGCTCCGGGGGTCCTGAAAATCCCGGGAAGCTTGCGGATCTCCGGCTGGTCGCATACATCCCAGTATACGGCGTACGGAAGGCGGACCTTGATGGCAAATCCTTTATCCACGTAGTGGAATACCCCGTTGGCGGAGGTAATATCGCTTTTCGGCCGGTTCAGCGGAGAGCCTTTTTCGATCTGTCCCCTGAACTCGTCTTCGTTGATCAGCACCGAATCCTGCTTCAGCTTGACGGTGATCACCTCCAGGGGAGCCATGGTAAGGTGTGCGTTTTCCTGTACAAGGTCGGCTACATACTTCAGGCTTCTGTCGAGGATGTGATATGCGATATACATGTTCAGGCTATCCTTCGGGTCCTTAGGATTCCCCGTATTGCAGTATTTATTTTTCAGGTCCTCGTATGTATTGATGCCCTCCGATTTGAATACGGAATCCGTATGCACGAAGACCGTGAACCATCTTTTATTGGCTGCTTCAACCTCATTGCCCGGGATCTGGCTCAGGGTATCGTAAAATCCCGTGGCTTTGAGTGCCTCGGTGAAAATGCTGAGCTTTGGATCGGCCTCTATCAGTCCGGCAATGGGGACCACCACGGGTTCGAGCACCTGGTTCAGGCTGTGAACGATCCCGTTCGCAACCCGGATGTCCAGGGTGGCAACCTCAGCATACTTGTTGATCTTCACCCTGGCTTCCCCCGATTCGAAATAGGTGCTGGCGGTGAGATACTGCCCATACATGGTCGGTGTGCGCATCCGCCCGTCCGTAAACCGGGTGGAATTCAGGGTATCGATAATGACATGGTAACGTACGAGGTCCTTCAGTTCTTCGGGTGCAAAGTCGTCAAGGGAATTTTTACCCTTGCTCTCCAGGAATGCTTCGATCGCATCGTTGGTGGGTGCGAAGCAGGTATAGGTGCCATAGGCATTCAGGAAGGATAGTGTTCCTGATTTTACCAGCATCTCATAAAAACTCGAGAACAATTCGCTTTCTTCCTCGAAATAGGCGCCCATCAGGACATCATCCGTAGTGGCGATGACATATTCTTCCCGGACGCAATCGGTACAGATCATAAGCCCGAGCGTAACCAGTACCAGGATCCTAATTCCTTTCATCGCAAATATATTATTAAGATGTTTCATTCAATTTCACCGTAAAATGGATTCTGTTCCAGGGCTGGATTTGCCTCCAGCTCGGTATAGAAGATGGGCATGTAATGGCTTCGCACATCCCTGTATTTATTCAGTATGGTCACCTGTTTGTCCGAAGGGGCCGACCTCAGAACCATGTTCAGGAGCAGGTCGAGGCGTTCGTAGTCGTTCCGCTTTGCTACCCGCAGGACATCATACCAGCGCTTGCCTTCGTAGGCAAATTCGCGGCAGCGCTCTGCCAGGATGAATTCGGTCAGGGTGCGTTCATCGGTCACGTCGCCCAGTGAACTCGCTTTTGAAGCATGTGCCCTTTTGCGGATGGTCTTGACGATGTTCAGCGCTTCCTGTCCGGATCCTAACTGGTTCAGGGCCTCTGCCTTGAAAAGAAGAATTTCGGCATACCGGTAAACGATCCAGTTCCCGTAAGCTTCGTATTCGGCCCGTGCATCTTCCCGGTTGCGGCCGATGTATTTCCAGATGGTATAATTATCGCTGATGCTGTAGGAAGCCCCGTCGGCCCGGATGTCAACGCTGTCGGGCGGAGCGTTTGCATCGGGAGGAAAGAACTCCTCGATGGCAGCGGTAGAGGCTCTCAGGTACTTATTCCGCTTAAGCATGCTGTAATAGGGATTCAGGATCTCCTGGCTGAATTGCAGTTCGAATATGCTTTCGCTCGAGTTGCCGTTTACGTAAAGATCGGTGAACCACAGGTCATCGCCATCCAGGAGACCGTAGAATCCGGAATTAATGACCTTGTTGCAGGCAAAGACACAGCTGTCGTATTGCTCGTTCCACAGGTAGACATCCGCCTGTATGGCATTTACGGCATACCGGGTGATTCTTCCCTTGGTGGAGGCCAGGTCCGCGTAATAGATCGGCGCATCCCGCTCGGCAGCGGCCAGGTCCGCTTTAACCTGTGCCAGGACCTCCTGGTGGGAGCTTTTCGGAATGGAGTACTTTTCGTTATCGCTCTTGCTGGCTGTCAGCTTGATGGGCACTTCATCGAAGGTCCTTGCCAGGTAGAAATACATCAGTGCCCGCACTGCCTTCATTTCCGCCAGGTATTCGTTGAGAGCCTTTTCCGTGAACGATGGGTCGATCTGCATGACATCCGGTGCGAATTCGATTACCGTATTGCAGTAGTTGATGGTCCGGTAGAATGCATTCCAGCGGCAGACCCCGTTGTCCGGCAGGATATCCCCGTTGATTATATAATAGAAGTCTGTGCGCAGCCGGCTCAGGTAGACCATATCGGCGCGTATCTCCCCCCAGAGGAACAGCAGTTCGGGAATTCTGTAACCGCTTCCCTGTGCATTGCCCAGCAGGGAGGCGTATACGCCCATGACCGACGCGTGCACGTCTTCCTTCGACTTCCAGTATTCCTGCCGGATGATCCCGTCTTCGGGCTGGAGGTAAAGCCAGTCATCGCAGCTCATTCCCAGCAGGAGGGCAGTACAAACAATTCCGATGCCTATGTGTGTTTTCATGATCAATTCTTAAAAATTAACACTTATGGTGAAGGTTAACTCTTTGGTCCGCGGTGTGTTCGACACATCGTAGCCGACCGTGTAGATGTCGTCCCTGCTGTTGATGTTGATCTCCGGATCCTGGCCCAGGTAACGGGTGAAAGTCAGCAGGTTGGTAAGCTGAACGGAGAAACGCACCTTGTCCAGCCCGATCCTGCCGATCAGGGGTTGCGGCATGTAATAGGTCAGGGTAATGTATTTCAGGCGCAGGAAGGAGCCGTCGTCGACATAGCGGTCCGATCCCAGCCAGTTATAACCGTACCCGATGAGTGCCCGGGGCATGTCGGTCTGGTCGCCCGGTTTCCTCCAGCGTTTCAGGGTGGCCGTGGTCTGGTTGTCGTACCAGAACATGTTCTCCCCGTCCATCTTGGTCTGGTTTATGATCTCGTTCCCATACCTTCCGTAAAAATAGATATTCAGCGAAAAGCCCCTGTATTTGATGGAGGACCCGAAACCGCCCGTGAAATCGGGGTTTGCATCCCCCAGGTAGACCACATCCAGGTAATTGATATTTCCGTCGTGGTTGATGTCTTCGTATTTGGCATCTCCCGGCTGGAACTCGTAATTCACCACCGGGTAATAGTAGACCATGTTTACGGGCTCACCGTTGGCATTGTAGATCGGGTTCCCGTCGACGTCGATGGCGACCAGGTCGCTTTCGTCCGAGTAAACCCCCAGGTAACGGTAACCGTAGAAGGAACCGATCGGGTTCCCCACCTGGATGATCCGCTTGTAGTCCCCGTTGCTGGTGGTCCGCCCCCTCTCCAGGGAGTAATTATCCGCAACCTCCCTAAGGATGTTGTAGTTCCGGGCGATGTTGAAGTCAAAGGAAATCGAGAGGGCATCGGTTTTCACGGGATAGGAACGGAAAGAGAGGTCCCAGCCCTGGTTGTCGAGTGACCCCACGTTCATCAGGATTTTGTCATATCCCGAGCTGGAGGGCAGGTCAAAGTTACTGAGCATGTCTTTGGTCGAATTCTGGTAAATGTCGAAATCCAGCATGATGCGGTTCTTGAACATTTCCAGGGTGAATCCCAGGTTTTTGGTAATGAAAGCTTCCCATTTCAGGTTTTCCAGCTGCATGTCGACCGGGTAAACGGCCGTATTCCCCAGGTAGGTCCAGTTGAAGGTGTTGTAATTGTTGAAAAAGGCATAGGGATACTTCGGGGCATACCCGTTCTGGCCGTAGCTGGCCTTGAGGCGCAGGTCGTCCAGGAAACTGAGGCTGCTCATGAAGGATTCCCCGGACAGCCTCCATGCAGCCGAGAGGCTGGGATAATACCCGTACCGGAATTTCTCGTCGAAGCGCGAATTCCCTTCCCTCCTGAATCCCCCGCTCAGGATGTAGCGGTCGAGCAGGATATAGTTGAACATCGCCACAATCCCGTTGTCGCGGTCCTGCTTGCTGTTCGAAAGCAGTTCGAGGCCCCCTTCCTGTATCCTGGCCGGGATGGAAGGATCCCTGAAGTCCGATGAGGCGGAATTGGCGGTGGTGGCCAGGTAACGGATGACCTTGGTGTCGTTGGTCTGGAAATTCAGGGTTGCCGTCAGCTGGTGGATGTTGGCAAAGACATTGGAGTAGGTGAGGCGGTTATTGGTATAGATAATGTAACTGTCATCGTCGCTGTCACTGGCACGGTTGACCGAAAGGTCCGTCCAGTGCTTCCCGGTGGCGATCTGCGGGAGGAAATAATTCCGCTTGGTGTTGTTAACGTCAAAAGCCACGTCGAAGGTGTAGGTCAGTCCCCTCACGATATTGTAATTCAGCAGGAACTTGGGGATGATCCGGTCGTTGGTCGTCGTATATTCCCCGGATTCAGCCATGGCAACCGGGTTGTAGGTCGAGGGATACGTACGCTGAATATTCCACTCCGGGCTGAAGTATACCGGGGTCTGGTTGCCCTGGGCATCAAATTCATACACGCCCATGTTGGGCATTTTCCGGTATGCAACGGGCCGGAGCCTGTTGGGATCGGTGGACTTGAAAGTGCTGGTATAATCCCTCAGGATCTTTCCGTGTGCATAGAGAAGGTCTGCCCCGAGCCTGAGTTTGTCCGAAATGTAATAATCCAGGTTCAGCCTGTTGGTGAAACGCTGAAGGGAGGTTCCCCGGGTCACCCCGTCCTGGTCCTGGTAGTTGACCGAAAACCGGTAACGCGCCTTGTCGCCGCCCCCGCTGAGGGAAAAGTCATGGTTGTGGATGTATCCCCTGCGGGAGATCTCGTCCAGCCAGTTGGTGTTCTGTCCGTAATTATAATACCAGTAGGGTTCATTCGGGTCGTAGAGGAATTCCTTGTTTGCCACACGATCAAGGGGTATGCCGGTTACGTTCATCACGCCTTCCATGATCAGGGTGGAGTACTGGTCCCCGCTCAGCATCGGAATGGGCACGGGCTTAAAGGTGAAGGTCCCCTTGTAGGTATAGGAAACCATGGGCTTGATGCTTTTGAGTCCCCTTTTGGTGGTAATGGCCAGTACCCCGTTTGCGGCCTTGGTGCCCCAGAGTGCGGTAGCGGCAGCGTCCTTGAGGACCGTGATTTCCTTGATGTCGTCCACCGCGATGTTCAGCATCTGGGAATAACCTTCCTCGTTGGCGGTGGCGAAGTCAAAATCCGAGGAAATGTTTGTTTCGTAGGGCACGTTGTCCACGATGATCAGGGGACGGGCATTGGCATTCAGGGTGCTGACCCCGCGGATCCGGATGGACATGCCTCCGCCGGGATCACCGCTGTTGGATACAATATCCACCCCGGCCAGCCTTCCCTGTATGGCCTCGCCGATGGTGGTAGCCTGGACTTCTTCAATTTCTGCTGCACTGAGCCTTTCGACCGGGATGGCCAGGTCGCGATCGGCCACATCCATGAATCCTGTATTTACGCGTGATTCCGCCACGATCTCCACCGCTTCGATCATCTTGATATCCTCCGAAAGCTCGATGTTTATGGTGGATTGTCCGGCGATGGGCACGGTCTTACTTTCGAATCCGATGAATGAGAACTTAATATTATTCTCCGGACTGCTGACACGGATCACATAGTTCCCGTCCAGATCCGTTGCACTTCCTTTCAGGATGCGGTTGTTCCTGTCCAGTTCAACGATGGTGGCACCCGGTAGTCCCATGCCATCGGTGGTCGATGTGACCATCCCGCGGACCAGGGTCTGTGCAGCGGCATGCATGCCGGACAGCAACAGCATACCCATGAGGAACATTGGTAAAACAGGTTTTCGTCTCATCTTCATCGCGATGCGGGTTTAGTAGTTTAGATAGTTGTCAATCTGGTGAATGACCGCCCTGTTACTCAGGACGTTGCTGTTGGCCAGCACGATGTTGGCGATCCTTCCCCGGTGGTCGATCATGCCAAAATTCTCCCCGTCGTTAAATACTTCCATATAGGTGGATCCGTCTACGGTCTTGTAAAGGGTTTTGACCTCCCCGCTGATCTGCCCGTTGTTGGTAAGGATTACGGGGTTAAGTATGTGGTACATAACAAACTTCAGGAATCCGTCCTGCTGCGCCTGCGTCCAGTCGGCAAAGCTCAGGGGGGGGATCACCCCATGCTTTGTGGCCGAATCCATGGCGGCATTGGTTGGAATCAGCAGGGTATTGTTCTCGGTGTTTTTAACATTGGCAATTTCATGGGTATTCGGATCGTAAACATACCCCGGGAGGGTGGAAGCGGATTTGAGGAGGTAATTGTAGAATTTGCTGAAATTAGCATTGCCCTGGATATGCCGGCCGATGTTGTCTATGGAATAACGAATGGCCGGCGTGACGGTATAGTTCCAGCCGTTGCTTGCCTGGGTTTTGCTCCTGGGTATGATGTTCTCCGATTGTTCGATGTTCCCGGCCGCCCACACGAATCCGTAGCTGTGCCGGATGTATTCGCCACCATAGGTCTCAAGCAGCCCATCTCCGGTCAGGTCGGGATATTCGCCGAGTACCACGTGCATGTTGATCAACCGGTTGATGGCAACCGTGGCATTCGTACCCATATCGGGATTCTCCAGGTCCCACGCCCCCCTGGCGTTGTCGTAATCTAACCCGAGATCTTGGATGGCATCGTTATCGATCATGAAAACCGTCAATTTTATTCCCGTGTTCTTCACGATGTAAAAAAGTTCCGAGGTATAGAGGGCCTGGAGCATCAGGGAATAATCAGGATTGAGTATGACGGGACCCAGGGCGGTATAGAATGCGTCGGTTTCCTGTATCTTGCTGGTCCCGTAAAAAGCACCGTTGCTGCCGAACTTCTTTTCCGTAATGTCCGCTTCCGGGTCAAAGCGGGCCGGTTCCCCGAACATGTTCGTGGTCGTTTCGAATTTGCTTGGCCAGACGGCGGTCCGGAACAGGTGAGCATTTATGAACTCGGCGATGATCTGCGGAGACATGTTGTCGAGTGTCTTGTAATGCACCAGGAACTTGTTATCAAAAAAGTCCCTTACAGCGGCATTATTCGGAGCAAATAAGGTCCAGCCGTCGATCTGTGCATCCCAGAGTTCCCCGCCCCCGTAAACCAGATAATTTTCGCAGTTGGGAGCGAAATTAAGAAGGGGATAGGTTTTGACATAAACATCCGCACGGCTACCGTGTACCTGTTCGTAGCGGTTCAGAAAATTAGTGGGTGCCAACGAATACTCCCGTATGTAATTGTCGATGACGTTCCGAAATTCGCTGTACTCCGGATTGGATGATAACAACTCGTCGAGGCTTGCCAGCGGGTAGATGACTTTATCTATGGCATGAACGATCCCGTTCTCGCACAGGATATCGGCCTCTGTCACCTGGGCATCTACGACATTGAAACCGGAATATTCTGTTGACGGGAAAAAATAATTGTAATCGTAGGCGGAGATGCCCTTGGTCGCCATAAAGGGATCGGTGAAATAGGGAATGTTCTTGTTGTTGTTGTCATCCGAGAAGAATATGGGAGGAGACTCCGGCAGGAGCGGTACCCCGTTCTGGTCGATAACCTTTTCCATCGAGCCGTCGATGTTTTCCTCGTATACCCATTTATAGTTGGCTGTCATTCGCTTGAAGGCCTTGTCCAGCACCCAGCCCTGTTCGTCGGTGGACTGATAATCATCGATACGGTCTTTCGTGTAGGCATCGTATATCAGCGAGTAACCAACGATCTTCCGGGCTGTAATGGAATCAATATTGTCAACGGAGGCATAGGAATGATCCGCAAGGAACTGCTGGAAGGCCTCGTCGTTGGGCGCAAAGACGGTAAAATAACCGGCCCTTCCCAGGACATTCCTGTACCCGGCCTTGTCAACGAGCGAAAGATAAGACTGGAAATTCCCCTTTGACTTCAGCTGATCGTAAATATTGGGCTCCAGCCATTCCGGGCGCTCATAGTATTCATCTATTTCATTCCTGCAGGCAGAAAGCACACAAGCCAGCAATACGATTGCATAGACGGAAGGTCTAAGAATACTTGTCATGATAATATTCATATATAACTTATGCAAAATAATACCAAACCGGCATCTTGTCAACTTTTCAAGATTGTTTTTAAGCTGTTTGTAATCATTTTCTTTAAGCCATTATACAATCGGTTTAATACGCTCGAGTCCCAGCCCGATTTTTCCTTCCACCGGTTTGTTAAAATAATGTTCCTGGACCATGGCGGCCCCGAGGGATGTTGCATTGGCTATTTCACTGGTATATACGATGGACCCTTTCAAATGCGTGGCCAGGAGCCCGGTAAACAACCTGTTCTTTGCAAAACCACCTGTTACGAAAAGGTTCCTGACCGGTTTCTCCGGATCACTGATGAGCCGGATGGATCCTGCCGTGAGCTCAGCCAGGTCGATCAGAAGCCGGTGGTAGGCCTCTTCGAAGGATGCGAAAACCGAGAGGTCCGCCTCTTCGTCCAGGTATTGCGACGGGACGCCTTCCCGGAAAAAATACCTCTCCCCGCTGCCCGGGTAGCCCAGTTTCTTCAGTATGCCGCTGTCCGGAACCACCTCTTTATAGCTATCTTCAGAGACCCCGTAAAATCCGGTAAGGCGCTTGAGGTTGACATCGTGTATATGCCCGAGGAACAAACGGGAGGATTTGACGGGTTTCTGCCGGATGCTCAGGTAAGCCAGGCAGTCCTGTTTCAATTCCTCCGGGGTCAGGGGCCGGTGGTTGAATGGATTCATGGAGATGCACCAGGTTCCCGTCGAAACAAGTATGAACGGTTCATCCGAATGCCTGAAATAAGGCACCAGGGATGCGGAACTGTCGTGGATCCCGATCCCGACCGGCACTTCCCGGCCCATGCCTTTGCCCGGGTGGGACTGCTCAACGGGAGAGGGGTCGGGAAGTCCGATGCCTTCGCTTTTTACCCAGTCGTGGTATCTCATCTCATCGAAATCCCAGAGAGCGGTATGGCACCCGATCGAAGTGTGTTCGGATGTCACCTGCCCGGTTAAAAGGTAAGACAGGTATTGGGGGAAATGCAGGATGTGCCGCACCTTCCCGAACACAAGGGGTTTATGTTTTTTAAGCCAGGCGGCCTGCATGCCGGAATTAAGCATTCCCAGGGCAGGCGAGGCGGTTTTCCGGCTGAACTCCTCCACTCCGCCGAACGCGGAATAGATGGGCTCGCATACTCCGTCCGGCATGGTTTTCAGGTAATTGTAAACCGGGGTGAGCCTTTTTCCCTCCCCGTCCAGGTAAACCAGGGTGGCACCGTAGGTAGTAAAATTGAGGGCCTTAATGTCGTAATCAGGATCCTGCATGACCTGCTTGCAGGCATCCAGGACCCATTTTTCGATCTTTTCGATATCATCGCAGGCGAAACCATCATCGTCGGTGATCTCCGGGAACACCTCTTCCTTTTCATATACGATCTCCATGGAGCTGTTAAATAGAAGGATCTTTTTGTTGGTCTTCCCGACATCAAAGACCAGGATTGCTTCTGTTTTCATCGTCTGTAATTTAACGTGAGTTCGATATAAAAACAATTTTTAAGTCGCTAGTTATCAACAATTTAAATCGCTATTTGTTCATAACTATTTGATATTCAGACATATATAAAAATGGATTCTTCCTAAATTAGAGTTACCAACAACCAAAAAA
>CAZVLG010000262.1:0-6635 GCA_964627835.1 uncultured Bacteroides sp. | reverse complement strand
CATGGAACCCGGAATAAGGCGCATAGGCGTCAGTGGCTGCCCTCAGGGCCTCTGCAATGACCTGCTGCTCCTTGGCAGGGAGCTCTTCCGGCGACCCTGCTTCTTCAATATTTATGCGGATTTCCACGTTTATTCCTGTGGGACTGACTCAAATTTTCATAAGATGAGATCGTATGTCAGAAGCCTTATCCTTCCGGCAATCCTGGCTTTGAATACCATGGCTGCCAGTGCACAGGACTGGACGCGTGCGGAGTATATTGAAATGTTCAGGGATTTGGCGATTCAAGAGATGAAAAGAAGCGGGATCCCTGCCAGCATTACGCTTGCACAGGGATGCCTGGAATCGAATAACGGGAATTCCACACTGGCCACGCGCGGGAACAATCATTTCGGGATCAAGTGCCATGGCTGGAAGGGTAAAAATATCATCCATGACGACGATGAGAGGGATGAATGCTTCCGCAAGTACAAATCTGTCAGTGAATCGTATGCAGATCACACCGACTTCCTGATGGGCAGTCCCCGGTACTCCTTCCTCTTCCAGCTTGACCAGACGGATTACAAAGGCTGGGCAAAGGGATTGAAAAAAGCGGGCTATGCCACTTCTCCGAAATATGCAGACCTGATTGTGAGTATCATCGAGGAGAATGAACTCCACCAGTATGATACCGGGCGAAGGCGGCCGAGGGATGATCAGCAGGCACTCGCGGATATTGATGATTTGGAGATTGAGGTCGGGAAAAGAAAAATCCTTGTCAGGAACCGCATCAATTACATCATTGTCAAGGAGGGCGATACCTATAAGGGACTTAACAAGGAGCTGGACCTGATGCCCTTTGAACTCTCCAAATACAACGAAATACCAAGGGATTCAAAATTTGAGAAGGGACAGGTACTGTACCTGCAGCCCAAGAGGAACAAGGCATCGGTAGAGTACAAATTCCATACGGTTGAAGAAGGCGAGACCATGTATGAGATTTCCCAGATGTACGGGATCAAGCTTCATAAATTACTTCAGAAGAATCTTATGCAGCCGGGTCAGGAACCGGAACCGGGTGACATTATCCACCTTCGGAAGAAAAGGGAACCCGTGGAAATGGATGAAGAGCTTGTTCCCGGGGATATGGAGGGATTGCCTGATTCGACAGAGTCCGTGGAAGGGTGAGGTACTGAAATGCTTTATTTAACGATATATTCGGGTGCATTCTTGATCCCCCGCAGAAACTCATCGATCGGCATTTTCTTTTTGCCTTCGATCTGTACCCGGGTAAGATTTATGATCCCGTTCCGGCAGACCACTTCAAACCTTGATCTTCCATCGGTCAGTATGGTGCCTGGCTGAAACATGCTCTCCCTTTCCATCTTGTCCACTTCATAGACTTTAACGATCCGTTCCTGGCCGTCCGGTGAAACGAACAGGGTCCATGCCCCCGGCTCGGGTGACAATCCCCTGACCTGATCATAAATAGACTTTACCGGACGATCCCAGTGAATCCTGCAATCCTCCTTGAAGATCTTGGGAGCTGTTTTTAGCACTTCCCCTGGCTTCATCAGATCGGCCTGGTTCATGAAGGGCGGGTCTCCATTCTTAATGGCCCGGACCGTTCTGAGTAGCAAATCGGTTCCCTTTTCAATGATCCTGTCATGAAGGGTTCCCGCATTGTCATCAGGCAGTATCTGGACAGGTTCCTGCATGATAATCTTCCCGGAATCAATATCCTTTTCAATGAAGAATGTACTTACCCCTGTTTCGGTTTCCCCATTCATAATTGCGCGGTTGATCGGGGCTGCACCACGGTACTGGGGCAGCATGGAGGCATGCAGGTTGATGGTGCCGCGGGCTGGCAAACTCCAGACCTCTTCCGGCAGCATTCGAAAAGCCACCACGATAATCAGTTCGGGAGCAAGCGTTGAGAGCTCCTTCAGAAATTCGGAAGATTTAAGATTTTCCGGTTGCAGGATTTTGATCTGATGCTTCAGCGCGAACTCTTTAACGGGGGGGGATTGAACCTGTCTTCCCCTGCCAGCTGGTTTATCCGGCGCAGTTACCACTGCAATGATCTCCTGGCCGTCTTTATGCAAAGCCTCAAGGCTGGCAACGGCAATTTCCGGCGTGCCCATGAAAACGGTTTTCATTCTTCGGGATTGTATTTGGCCAGATCAAGAAAATGGCCCATTCGGTTTTGTTTCGTTTTCAGGTAAAAAGCATTATGCTTATTTGGCTTTATAACGAGGGGGACATTTTCCGCAATGGTTAGCCCGTATCCCTCGAGCCCGGCCCGCTTGACAGGGTTATTGGTGATGAGCCTCAGTTTTCCCAGGCCAAGTTCTGCCAGGATATTGGCGCCGATGCCATAATCCCTTTCATCTGCCGAGAATCCCAGGTCCAGGTTGGCATCCACAGTATCCTTGCCCATTTCCTGGAGTTTATAGGCCTTTATTTTGTTGAAGAGCCCGATCCCCCTTCCTTCCTGGTTCAGGTATATGATCACACCCTTCCCTTCCCGTTCGATCATTTCCATGGCTTTATGGAGCTGTGGACCGCAATCGCAGCGGTAGGAACCGAAAATGTCGCCGGTGATACAGGAGGAATGTACCCTTGTAAGTACGGCCTCATCACGTGTCCAGCTACCCTTCACAAGGGCGATATGTTCCAGTCCACTGGATTTTTGAATGAAGGGAATGAGCCTGAACTCGCCGAACTGTGTGGGGAGGTTCACTTCAACACCTTTTATGACAATGCTTTCCGTCTGCAAACGGTATGCAATGAGGTCCTTGATGGTGATGAGTTTCAGTTTGAATTTCTTGGCTATTTCAAGCAGTTGTGGAAGCCTGGCCATGGTCCCGTCTTCATTCATGATTTCCACCAGGGCTCCGCCCGGGGCCAACCCGGCCATCCGTGTCAGGTCGACAGTGGCCTCGGTATGCCCTGACCTTCGGAGCACTCCCTTTGACCTGGATTTAAGGGGGAAGATATGTCCGGGCCTCGCCAGGTCCGCCGGCCGGGTCACCGGATCGACCAGGGCACGTATGGTTTTGGCGCGGTCACCGGCTGAGATGCCGGTAGTGGTGCCGTGCCCCATAAGGTCAACGGACACGGTAAATGCTGTCTGGTGCAGGCTGGTGTTTTTTCCCACCATGAGATCAAGTTCGAGCTCATCACATCTCTCCTCGGAAAGTGCGATGCAGATCAGTCCACGCCCATGGGTTGCCATAAAATTGACCTTTGCCGGGCTTATCAGTTCGGCGGCAGCAACGAAATCACCCTCATTTTCCCTGTCTTCGTCATCCACCACGATGATTATCTTGCCCTTCCGTATATCCTCAATGGTCTCATCGATCGAATTAAACAGTTCCCGGTTAATTCTCTTTTCTTTTTGTTGGGTGCCAGACATTTGTTTTAGCTCCTGTTGCAAATTTTAAAAATCCGGCCAGCAGGGCCAGATTCATGCTGTAGAAATGTGTGATGAACCGCAAAAATACAATATGTATGCCTATTTTCCTTAATAAAAAGTCAATAATCGGACCGCTCAGCAAGGCAACCTGCAGAAGGAGAAGGATCCAGAAGAACTGGCTCGATGCTGACAGGATTATGTTGGATGCGATGGCCAGCAGAAGGAAGAACGGGCCCAGCCATCGAAGTACCTTATGTGACAGGAAAGCGAAGGAAAGGCCTTTATTCGGGGGCCAGAGGAGGTGATAGAAGGTTTTGAGGTTCTGGAAGTTCCCTGACGAGATCCGGATCTTGCGGCGGAATTCTTCGGACAGGCGGTTCGGGACGTTTTCCAGACATACTGACTTCATTTCAAGGATACAGCGCTTTTTCCTTTCCAGTACCTTCATGGTTATATAGAAATCATCAACGGAATAATGGATGGGCACATGGCAGTAGTATTCATTGCGGATGGCATAACAGGCACCGTATGCACCGATCATGGTCCCCCATATCTTCCCTTCATAAAATTTCAGCTTGATCTCCCTTGACATGAACGACCACTCCTGATAGGATATCCCGCTCCTGTCCATCCTTTCATTCCGGATGTTTGCACCCACCAGCCCGATCTCTTTATTCCGGAAATGTTTTACCAGTTCAAAAATGGTTTCCTGTGTGAACATGACCTGCGCATCCGTAAAGATCAATATCTCTCCCGCTGCTTCGTCCCTGAGCTGGTTAATGACGGCCGGTTTTCCCCGTCTTTCCCGGAAGGGATAGAACCGAAAGGCTTCATGCTCATCGGAATATACATGCAGTTTTTCATTGGTCTTATCGGTTGAGGCATCTGAACCGACCAGAAGTTCGATCTTTTCTTCCGGATAGGTAGTATTGAAAATGCTGCGGAGCTTCTCGGATATCACGGATTCTTCATTGTACACAGCCAAGATGACCGATACAAACGGAAGGTTGTCATGGGGCTCGAAAACTTCATCATTTTCCTTGCTTCGCCTTGCCAATAATCTGATTATCAGTGGATATAATAAATAGGAATGCAGAATGGCAAAAACCGATATCCAGAAAATAATTACCCAGGTCATGTAAGCTGTGCTTTATAGAAGGAGATCAATTTTTTGGAGAGCACTAAGTTATCAAATTTTTCCTTAACGAATTGACGTGCCTGGTGTCCGGTCTCAGGAATCAGACCGGGTTGCCCGATCAGTATCTCAAGTACTTTTACATAATCCTCTGCCGTATTGGCAATGAATAAATGCTCCCCGTCCCTTGCGCCCAGCCCGGAGGCACCGATGGCCGAACTGATAACCACTTTTCCCATGGCCATGGCTTCCAGTATCTTGATCCTGATCCCGCTGCCAGAGAGCAGGGGCGCGATCATGACGGTATGCTTGTTGAAGAATGCGATCGCATCCTCCACTTCACCTTCCGGGTAAACATTGGGAGGGAGGTTTGTTGAGAAATGGCTGGTGGAATTACGTCCTGCAAGGTGAAGGACCATTTCCGGCCAGCGGGAAAGGATTGCAGGCCAGACCTGTTTGAAGAACCAGTCCAATCCTTCCTGGTTGGGTCCCCAGTCAAGCGCACCTATGTAAAAAAGCCTGATCCCGTTTTCCGTCGCCCCGGCGGGGTAGTTTGCCAGGTCCAGTCCCCCGGGACAAACCATAGCCGGAATTTCTTTGCGCATTTGCTTAAAGCCATCTGCATCGGGTTCGGAGATGGGAACCACCATGTCAATTTCATTCAGCAGGTTTATTTCAAGTTTGCGGATCCGTTTTGAGAGGGAACTCAGGTACCATTTTCGAAAGGGATTCTTCTCCTCTCTTGCCCTGAGATCCCAGATCTGATGTTCAAGGTTATGGGCGCGCAGGGAAACGAGGGGGCCACTCCCAATGAACTGCCTGTAATAATAAAGATATGGACCTTCCATCTGGACAATGTCATATCTGGTTCCTGCGAGGCAGCGCTCAAGTTCTTCCTGGAATGCTTGTGAAATAAATCTCTCCGCAATGTATGGGTAGGAGGAAGCCAGGAAATTCCGCAGGAGGCTGAGGGGACGGATCCTCGTATCAACAGGAACGGACCGGATCTGGATAAGGTCCCCGACAGGGTCCGGGATCCTGTCAGGCGGGAAATAGTGTTTGCCGGTATTCATCGTCAGCAGGGTAATGTCCTCGCCGTTCCGGGCTAATCCCAGTGCCAGGTTCAGCGTGGCAATGGCACCGCCATCCCTGGGGGGCCATGGCATTTTTGTGCTGAGGATCAATATTTTCATGTCGAAAATCCGAGCTTAATGCGCATATACCGGATCCTGCGCTGTACCTTCCGGAAGATCGTACCGTAGGTTTCAATATTCATCAATGAAGAGTCCGTCATGGACTTATAAGTGAGCCATATCCCGATTGGAAGCAAAATGGCAGATGAAAGCCACATCCCGAAGAAAGGGCTCAGGGCACTGTCTCTGGCAAATTGCTCGCCTGACATTGACAGGATGTACCAGGCCAGGAAAAAAAGGACTGAAATCACTGTTGGCATGCCCAGTCCCCCTTTCCGTATAATCGCCCCGAGTGGTGCACCGATAAAGAAAAAGATAAGGCAGGCTATGGAAAGGGTGAATTTTCTGTGGATCTCGATCTGGTATTTACGGAGGCGGGCAACTTTGGCACTTGTATTCGTTTCCGAAGTGGATATGAAATTCATGGTTGCACGTGCCTGTGACAGTGCCGACTGTATGGCCTGTTCCCGGTTCCGCTCGGCCAGTTCCATAAACAGGCTATCCAAATTGAGCGTATGAAACACGGGATCGGTGGATGTGGATGCTTCTCTGTATAACCTGGGTCCCGGAGTACGGTAATTATAGTAGGTCCTTTTTGTCAGGGATTCCTCCAGCCCATGATAAACCCTGCCGATCTCCGTTGAAAAGGAATCTGAGTAATGCTCCAGCATCGCAAGGCTCATCATGGAATAATTGCTCTTGAAGAGGGATTCATCGGTCCGGTCAAGCCCGAACCCTGTCAGCTCGATCAGCAGGGATTGTTCCTGAAAATAATCTTTCCTGTGCGGGAAAGTGAAATTTTGCTTGTTTTTGTACTCGGAATCGATCTCGTTATAGGAGCGGCCATTGAACAAAGTGAATACCAGATATGTATCATCGGCCGAGACTTCCATGAATCCTGAATCCGCCACG
>CAZVLG010000261.1:0-10384 GCA_964627835.1 uncultured Bacteroides sp. | reverse complement strand
TGCTTCATGTACAGGTCTGCGATTGTGGAATATAGTTCCGGGTTCAGGTTCGAGGGAAACTCCTGGGTGCCGGTAAGGACTTCGAGGATGTCTTCGGATTCGATGTATTCCTTCAGTTCATTGTGGGTGCGGGCAATCCAGATCTGGGTCTCGTAAATAATATCGTCGTAATTATACTCGCTCATAATGAATTTGAAGGTTTCCAGCGCCAGGTGATAATCATGCCTGAAAAGATAGGCCTTGCCCATGAGGAGATAATTTTCAGGTACGAATTTGTTGTATTCGTTCCGGGCATAAAACTCCTTTTGTTTCTCGGACTGCGGACCATTTTTAAATTCCGGTTTGACCGTAATGGAGTGCAGGGTGATCACCTTGGTGGCTTTCTGGATGGCCCGTTCCATATCTGCTGCGATCGCACCGGCTGTTTGTTCACTGCTGTACAGGAAAAGCGGCAGGATGTGTGTGAAATCATCCACATGAGAGTCCTCCATCCGCTTCATGCCTTTTTTGAAACTTTCGTTCCCGTTGAAGAATATATTATACCTGGAGGTTACGTTGTGATAGGTTCGGGTAACCATGGTATTCTTTTCCGTGCTGCAGGCTCCGAATATTCCGAGGAAAAAGGCCGGGAGGAGATAATATATCAGGATTCGCTGTCTCAAGACAACACAAATGTATTAAACTCAAACGAAAAAATCCCCGCACAATTGTGCAGGGACAACATCAGCATTGGGTATTCTATATGGAGCGGGAAGCCTTATTCCAGGGCCACCAGTTCCTTCATTTCGGGCACTTCTTTCAGCAGGGCCTGCTCCACTCCGGCCCTCAGGGTCTGGTAGCTGAAAGGACAACCCTCACATGCTCCGTGCAGCTTTACCTTTACCACCAGGTCATCGGTCACTTCTTCAAGGCTTATACCGCCCCCATCTGCCTCCAGGTATGGCCGTATCTTGTCCAGGGCTGCATTGATCCTTCTGTTCAGATCATTTCTAAGTTCTTCGGTCATGGCATTTGAATTTTTAATCCTATATCTTTTTTATTTCAACGATCCGGGTCGGAGGCATCTCTGCATTCCTGCGGTCCGTTTCCCGTATTACATTTGCGGCAAGTTCCTCAAACGCCCGGGCAACAGGCGATCCTTCATTCAGGACCTCAGGTTTGCCTTCGTCGCCTCCCCGGCAAATGCTCTGCACGATCGGGATCTGGCCGAGCATCGGAACGTTCAGTTTCTCGGCAAGCCGGATACCGCCGCCTTCCCCGAAAATATAATATTTATTCTCCGGCAGTTCTTCCGGAGTGAACCAGGCCATGTTTTCCACCAGTCCCAGGACAGGCACATTGATCCTGTCTCCCCTGAACATATTGATCCCTTTGATCGCATCGGCCAGGGCAACCTGCTGCGGTGTGGTAATAATGACCGCCCCGGTGACCGGAACTTCCTGCACCATGGTCAGATGGATATCGCTGGTGCCCGGGGGAAGGTCAATGAACAGGTAATCCAGTTTTCCCCAGATGGTCTGGCTCATAAACTGCCTCAGGGCATTGGTGGCCATGGGTCCCCTCCAGACCACCGCGTCTTCCGGGTCAACGAAAAACCCGATGGACAGGAGTTTAACACCATAACTTTCAAGGGGAACGATCATCTCCTTCCCGTCAACAACATCAACCGAAGGACGCCGGTTTTCTGCATTCAGCATCTTGGGTATGGACGGACCGTAAATATCCGCATCGATCAACCCGACGGCATGCCCCGCCCTTGCTGTGGCAACGGCCAGGTTTACAGCAACTGTCGATTTGCCAACGCCTCCTTTGCCCGATGCCACGGCAATGATGTTTTTCACGTCCGGCAGGATCCGCTGGGATTCGACCATCTGTTTTGCCTTGATCTCAATGTTCCCTTCCACCTCCGGCTCCGGGTCAAGGTATTTTTTCAAAGCCTTGACGCAGGCCTTCCGGACCGATGGGATAACCGGATCATTGGAACGTTCGAAAACAAGGGAAAAACCCAGTTTTTTATCTTCCGACCAGATGTCGCTTACCAGTCCAAGCTCTACGATATTCTGATCCTTCCCGGGATATATTACCTTTTGCAATGCGGCCAGTACCTGTTCCTCCGAGAATGACATGTCAGTGCGTATTTAAAGGATTAGAAATGAGGCTTAAATATACGGATTTTTATTTAGATTAATTCCGTATTGGGGTCCCAGAACAGTGTCCGGAAATGGACTACATTGTCATCGATCACCTCCACGCCTTCGCTTTCAAGCAATTCCTGCATTACTCTCGGGCCGCCGAAATGATGCTTCCCGGTCAAGGTTCCGTTCCGGTTGATCACCCGGTGTGCCGGCACGTATTCCTGCTGGGCATGGGAACTGTTCATCGCCCACCCCACCATACGGGCAGCCTGGGGCGAGCCAACATACCGGGCAATGGCTCCGTAGGTAGTGACCCTGCCCTGCGGTACTTTCCGCACAACCTGGTATACCCTGGTAAAGAAGTCCTGGTCCATTTCCTGCAAGCGGTGCCTGGATGGCTTTGTCATGCTCAAAAATTTATATTTCCCGGGGTTCCGGTTCAACAATGATTTTATCACTGGGAAGCCTGAATTGCAGATAATGGATATTCCGTTCCTCTTCATTGTACTGTTCCTCATAAAAGGTACGTATCCCATATACCATGTCGGCATGCTGGCTGCCGTAAAGATCATCTGTGGCAACGATCAGCGGCAGTTCATTCGCCTTCACCAGATCAAGGGTATACTGATACAGCAGGCCATTATCGGTTTTCAGGTGCATCAATCCCCCGTCTTTCAGGAATCCCCGGTATAAATTAAGGAAACCTGCGGCCGTCAGGCGTTTTTTGTTTCTTCTTTTCTTCGCTTGCGGGTCCGGAAAGGTCAGCCAGATCTCATCTACTTCATCCCTGCCAAAAAATGAATTTATGAATTCAATTCGCGTACGGATGAAGGCCACATTGGGCATATTCTCCTGTTCGGCCTTCCTGGCACCGCTCCAGATCCTGGCACCTTTTATGTCCACGCCGATAAAATTCATCCCCGGGAAAATGCCTGCCAATCCCAGGGTGTACTCACCCTTTCCGCAGCCAAGTTCCAGGATCAGGGGATGGTGGTTCCCGAAATGCTCCGCTGCCCATTTATTTTTAAGGTGAAAATCCCGCCCGAATACCTCATCAAGGGATGGCTGAAAGACGTTCCGGAACGTCTTCATTTCTTCAAACTTGCTGATCTTGCCTTTGCCCACTACTCTGCTGTTTCCACCCGCAGTCCCACATCAAGAATAAACGGGAGCTTTTCGATCCGCATAGCCTGTTCGTATTCGAAGCTGTAGACTCCGCGCTGGGCAAAACGCACGTTTTTCTTATAGGGTTGCTGAAGATCCCATATATCTCCCAGCCCGCTTCCCCGCCATTTCCCCTTCTCATCGGCAAGTTTGAGCTCTACGGTATCCCGGATGGAATGCCCCGAAGGAGCCGTCGTTGTAATAAAGAGATAAAGGTTGCTCATCGGGTAAAGGTTGGTATTGCGCACATTGACATAGATATTGTAGGACCGGATGGTGTCCTCAATAGGCAGCTCAAATCGCACAATGTTATCCCGGTGCCAGATCCCGTCCGGGATCTTTATGTTCTTCTCATAAACCCTGCCGGGGTCACAGGAGGAAAGTGCCAGGACGGCAAGAAGGGATAGAATGAATAGGTTTGGCCTTCCCGTATTCCTTGGCTTGTTTTTCATGACCTGTTGTTATTCTTTTTTTTCCGCTTCTTTTTCCGCTTGTTCCTGGATTTTTGCTGATCGAACCGGTGGAGGTCGTCTTTGACTATATCATTTTGAAAATCAATCTTATGAGACCTGCCGAATCCTTCTTCCAGCAGTGCCCCAGCCTTCTTGCCCTGTTCGTTGATGCGGATAATTTCCCTTACGCGCTCGACAGGTACGGGGACCAGATTGGATGAATTTTCCTTTTCAAATCCATACCAGTACAATCCCCTGTAAATATCTGTCTTCTGGTGAAAGGCAGGGCCCTGCTTCGTTTCCAGAACGGTATTCCGGTCGGGAAAATCCTTTTGTGCATCCAGGTAGGAACTCAGCTCATAATTCAGACAGCATTTCAGTTTCCCGCACTGTCCGGCAAGCTTCTGGGGATTCAGCGATACTTCCTGGTATCGTGCCGCATTGGTGGTTACCGATACAAAATTGGTCATCCAGCTTGCGCAGCAGAGTTCCCTTCCACAGGAACCTATGCCGCCGATGCGTCCGGCTTCCTGCCTGGCACCTATCTGCCTCATTTCAATCCGGACCCTGAAGGCTTCCGCGAGTACTTTGATAAGTTCCCTGAAATCCACGCGTTCATCGGCGATGTAATAGAATATTGCCTTGGTCCGGTCTCCCTGGTATTCAACGTCCCCGATCTTCATGTCCAGCTTCAGATCTTCAGCGATCTTGCGTGACTGGATCATCGTATCATGTTCCAGTTCGATTGATTCCTTCCATTTGTCGATATCCGCAGGTTTTGCTTTCCGGTAAGCTTTTTTAAGATCCTCCGAATCGGGGTCAATGCCGTATTTGTGGAGCTGCCGCAGCACCAGTTCCCCTGTCAGGGAAACCACGCCTATGTCATGCCCGGGCGAGGCCTCAACGGCAACAATGTCGCCGGGATTAAACTTGATCTCTTGCACGTTCCGGTAAAAGCCCTTGCGCGTATTCTTGAACCGGACCTCGATTACATCGGAATATTGATGATCTTTCGGTATGTCCCCAAGCCAGTCAGTAATGGCCAGTTTGCCGCATCCGCATTGAACCCGGTACGGCAGTTCCTGCACATTTCCCCTGTTCTCGCATGTATGTCCCCGATCACTCATGGAAACAAAAATAAGAATTTTCCTTCTTCCGGCATCTTAAGGGATAAGCTTTACCAGGTTAAGGGCAAAATCAAGGAAGACAATCCTCGCATATGCGTTGGCTTCGATATGCAGGCAGGCATCGTTGAGTTCCTTCACCAGGGAAGGCGTATTGCCATCATGAATAAAGGTGGAGAATTTGCCGGAGAAGTCGGATTCATTGGGACTCAAACGGACCAGTTCTTTCTGGTCCATATTCAACAGATAATTTTCCCTGACCAATCGCAGGGCATAAATCAGGAAAGCTTTTTGCCTTTCCCTCCCCAGCAAAGACAGCTCCTCCACCCAGTCAAATATCTCCTGGAATTTACGGCTGTAGGCCAGGCGCATGATGCGGATGAACAATTCGAGCTGGTATTCGGACTCCTCGCTCCTGTTGAGGATCTCAACCGCGTTGCTGTAACTGCCCTCTGCGAGGCGGACCGCATTTCTGAGCTTTTCTTCATCAAGGGTGTATGCCTTTTTCAATGCATCCATCAGATCCTGATCCCCCAGGCGCGGAACCCTGATCATCTGGGTCCTCGACAGGACCGTGGGAAGCAGTTGTCCCGTATCCTCCGCAACAAGCAGGAAAATGGTCATCGGGGGCGGCTCTTCGATCATTTTAAGGAGCTTGTTGGAAGCAGCTGCATTCATTTTTTCGGGCATCCAGATGATCGTTACCTTATGATCCGATTCAAACGCCTTGAGATTAAGCTTATGCAGAATCGCCTGGCTCTCAAATTTATTAATAATGCCCTGCTTGTTTTCAAGTCCCAGGCACCCGTACCACTCCTGCAGCGTCAGATATGGATTTTTAAGCAGGGCTGCACGCCATTCTTCAATAAAATCATCGCTCACCGGATTGCTGCTGACTTTTTTGGTCGTAAATACAGGAAAGACAAAATGAAGGTCGGGGTGTATGAGTTTGTCGTATTTCTTGCAGGAGGGGCATTCCCCGCAAGAATCTTCCGGCTTGCGGTCCGTACAGGAAAGATAGGATGCGTAGGCAAGGGCAAGGGGAAGGGCGCCCGTGCCCTCGGGACCATGAAACAGCTGTGCATGAGGCACACGTTCCTCTGCAACGGATTGTACCAATCGTTGTTTTAATTCGCTATGTCCGGCAACCTGTGAGAATCGCAAAGTCCAGGAATAAACATTCAGATTGAAGGTAAAATTAAAATACTTTTTTAACTTTGGCGAACCATAAAACAAAATCCAATAAATAGTGATGCAAACAATTGATAACTATAACTTTACAGGCAAAAAAGTCATCATGAGAGTGGACTTTAACGTCCCTCTGAACGATTCATTTGAAGTTACCGATGACACCCGGATCAGGGCAGCCCTTCCCTCCATACGGGAGATCCTGGAAGCGGGCGGGTCCACCATCCTGATGTCCCATCTCGGACGCCCGAAAGAAGGTCCGGAAGAAAAGTTTTCCCTGAAACATGTGGTGCCCGTACTTTCCTCCCTCCTGGGCCAGGAGGTTAAATTTGCCCCGGACTGCATCGGTGAAGATACCCTGCAGATGAAAAAATCCCTCCGCCCGGGAGAAGTCCTGCTGCTTGAAAATCTCAGGTTTTACAAGGACGAGGAGAAAGGCGATCAGGATTTTGCCGGAAAACTGGCCGAAGGCACGGATGTTTATGTGAACGATGCTTTTGGCACCGCACACCGGGCCCATGCATCGACCACCATCGTGGCAAAATTTTTTCCTGGCGACAGTATGTTCGGCTACCTGATCACCGATGAGTTGAAAAGCATGGACAGGGTGCTGCATGGATCCGAAAAACCGTTTACTGCCGTCATGGGCGGCGCAAAAGTGTCCGATAAGATCCTGATCATCGAGAACCTCATGGAAAAATGCGACAACCTGATCATCGGGGGTGGCATGACCTATACCTTTATCAAGGCCATGGGGGGCAAGATCGGTGCTTCACTCTGCGAAGAGGATAAGCTTGAGCTTGCCCGGGAACTCATGGAGAAAGCCAGGACCCTCGGGGTGAACCTGCTCCTTCCGGTCGATAATGTTGTGGCGGACAAGTTTGACAACCAGGCCCGGACCAGGATCACTCTCGTCGACGATGTGCCGGAAGGATGGATGGGACTCGACATCGGCCCGGAAACCATTAAACTATTCTCCGACACCATCGCCGCCTCGAAGACCATTCTCTGGAACGGACCCATGGGTGTATTCGAGATGGAGAACTTCCAGAAGGGAACCCGCAGCATTGCCGAAGCCATTGCCGAAGCAACTTCCAAAGGCGCCTTCAGCCTGGTGGGGGGAGGGGATTCCGTAGCCGCTATCAATAAATATGACATGAAGGACAGGGTGAGCTACGTATCCACCGGGGGCGGGGCCATGCTGGAGTACATCGAAGGCAATGAACTGCCCGGCATCAAGGCCATCCGGGGGTAGGTCTGCGTAGCACATGCAAAAGGCATTATCAATTCGTCACTGATTTTCGTGCGGATAACACGAAAAATAGGCTCCGAATTGATAATGCCTTCTTTTAGATCCACGGAATCTGCCCTTATATCCCGGGGAAATCTCCCGGATTCGCAGGGCAATTCCTTCCCTTCTCGCGGGAGATTAGTAATTTTGCTGCATGAAGATGCTTTCGACAGACCGGATCTTTGCGGTTTCCGGCGAGGATGGATTCCGTTCCCTTGCCATGGAGGTATTCCGCTACCAGGCCTCGGAGAATCTCCTCTATAAGCGCTACATAAAAATGCTCGGAAAATCCTCTGAAAGCGTCAGGGAACCGGAGGAAATACCTTTCCTTCCCGCGGAATTTTTCAGGGAGCACAGGGTGATCAGCGGGAAAGGAAAGCCGGAACTTGTCTTCTACAGCAGCGGCACGACCTCCAGCCAGGCCAGCAGGCATTATGTCCTTAAGGAGGAAATTTACCGCGAGAGTTTCACGCGGGGCTTCAGGCTTTTTTTCGGTCCGCCCTCGGACTATTGCATCCTTGCCCTGATGCCCTCCTATCCCGGAAGAAAGCATTCCTCTCTTGTATATATGGCTGAGGGACTGATCCGGCTCAGCGGGCATCCGAAGAGCGGTTTTTACCTGGACAACACGGATGAACTGATCGGCTGTATCCGGGAACTGGAGGCATCCGGCCATCCATCCATCCTCCTCGGGGTAAGCCATGCCCTGGCCGATCTTGCGGAAAGACATCCCCTTAAACTGCGGCATACCCTGATCATGGAGACAGGCGGAATGAAAGGGCGCAGAAGGGAAATGACACGGGAAGAACTGCATGGTTTGCTGAAACAGGGATTCGGGATTTCATCGGTCTGTTCGGAATACGGGATGACGGAACTGCTCTCGCAGGCCTGGTCCACAGGGGAGGGGATCTTCCACTGTCCCCCCTGGATGAGGATCATGATACGGGACCCGTACGATCCCCTGTCGCCCCTGTCCGGGGGAAGTTCGGGCGGCATCAACATCATCGACCTTGCGAATATCCACTCCTGTTCCTTTATAGCCACCCAGGACATCGGGCGGATAGATCCGGAAGGCGGATTCGAGGTCCTGGGCAGGTTTGACAACAGCGACATCCGCGGTTGCAACCTGATGATGGCATAGAAAACGGCTGGATAGCCTCGTACTCTTTCTGCAGTTCGATGGCACGCTCCGGGTCGCATTTCAGGTTCACGAATGGCGGATCGCCCTCCAGGCCGGTCGGGGCGAACATCTTGTTCATAACCTTGAAAACCAGGGTGGTCTCGTCAAAGGGAAAGCTTTCGGTGACCCCTGATTTACTGATGCAATATTCCCGGATATCTTCGATGTTTATGGTATTGAAAATAACCCATAAGATACAATAATGTGATCTATGGTTATATACATCCACGCTGATATTACCCGATGAAGAACATCAATATGCTGGAGTAATTTTTCGTTCCGTTAATCATCAATCCACCTAGAAATGATTAAAAAACTTATACACAGCAAGATATTTGAGCTTGGCGGCCACAGGGTCATGTTTGATTTCGACTTGTCTGTACTTTATAATGTTGAAACCAGGACTTTAAAACAAGCTGTCAGAAGAAATATCCAGCGTTTCCCGAAGGATTTCATGATAGAGCTTTCTATGGAGGAATGGAAGGAGCTTATCACAATCTGTGATAACCTGCCAGAAACCGCTAAATACAGCCCTGTCCCGCCATTTGCCTTTACAGAACAGGGTGTTGCCATGTTATCAACCGTTCTGAAAAGTGAGAAGGCCATCCAAGTAAATATTGCAATTATGCGGGCATTTGTATTTATCCGGCAATATGCCTTAAACCATCAGGATCTGACTGAGAGACTTGAAGAAATAGAAAGGAGATACAACAAGAAATTCCAGGACATCTATGATGCAATCAACTACCTTTTGCAGAAAGATCAGGAAATAGCTGAACACCACACCCGAAAGCGAATTGGATTCAAACGGGATGACCTTGATGGTTAGCTTTTGCTAAACAGACACGTGTCATTATAGATGATAGTACAATTTTGCATTCTATTTGCACTTTTGTACTCATCCTGCACGTCAAACTTTACCCCTAAACAACCGAGAACCTATGGTTACAGTATAAAACAACTTATTAATAACCTTATTAAAATGGTATGCGGGTGTTACTTCCGGGTAATGTTCCCTTAGTTCAACCGCCAGTTCTGGATCGCATTTCAGGCTGATCCCCCTGCTGTCCACGGACAGGTCAAGCAGGGCGAACATTTTCCCGGCCACCTTGAAGACCAAGGCTGTACCATTGAAGGGGAAGCCTTCGGTGACACCGGGTTTGGCCAGACAGTACTCTCGTATTTCTTCAGCATTCATGGTAATGATCTAATCCAAGAAAAAAACTCTTTGCAATGTATATGCGGGACAACTGCTCAAAATGGATGATGCCTGGTTCGTAAATTTCTATGCAGATGCCTTTTGTATGATACTATAGCCTTACCAGGAATGATAATCAAGCTTAATATCCATATCAATGAGGTATTCACCATCGTCCTTCCTTATAGAGGTCCTAATCTTAATTTGACCATTCAGGTTCAGGTCCCCTACCCTAAGATTATTTAAAAATATCATATGAGGATTGTGCCCCTGATTATCCCCAGGCTCGTATTGACCATTGATTACAACCGGTTCGGATGAATCGTCCAGGATAAAGCTGATATCGTATTCATTTTTCCATTCCTCTGCACGCTTCAATTTTGCTCCTTTACCATAGGTTCTGATAAACTTTAAACTAGCATCGATCTCCAGGGTGTGGGATTCCCCCAGCGGGTTGGTGAATTCCAGGTTGAAATTCGTTTTCCTGTCAACCACTTCAGGTACATAGGGGTTTTCGCATTTGAATCCGATTTCTGCATGTTTTTTAAATTCTTTCTTGAAACGCGTCATGGTTGCGAGCTCTCGCCGGTATTTGCTGTTTGGGAAACGAGCAGAAAAATCGGATATATTCTTTTCACGGAAGTCGTACCGG
>CAZVLG010000260.1:0-24714 GCA_964627835.1 uncultured Bacteroides sp. | reverse complement strand
GCAACCTGTTTCTTAAGGTTCTGAACCAGATCAAGATACTTGGAGGTGCTTTCCTGGGGTGCATTTTCATACTGGTAAAAATCAAGGCTCTCCGGGTACAGGGAACCGCCGGCTTGCATCTGGCCCAGTCTCGCACTTTTTTCGAGCACAATTTCTTCCTCGAAGAGCGATTTAAGCACCACGGCTGCAGCCCCGTTCTGTTCCAGGTTCCGGATGGATTCTATTTTATCGCAGAGTCCAGAACTGCCAACAATGACAGGATTCCGAAGTTTAATTCCCATGTAATTTACCGACAGATCAGCCATATCGTGATAATTTTAGTATAAAACAAAAGTAATGGAAATTTTATGCATTCCCCTGAGAATAACCGTATGATGGATGGCAGGCAAGCGGCCGTAATGAATTGTTAATTTCATTACCGTTTGAAAATTAGGCTATTATAAAGGAAATCTTTAAATTTGCTGAAATTATGATTAAAAACGATAACGCAAACCAAATCTTTCTGATATGAAAAAGGTCCTTTTCCTTCTGATCATCGGCTCCTTTGCATTCTCCGGATGCAAATTCATCAATGAGAAAATCCTCAAGAAAGGCAGCGACACCCTGGAAGTATACGCTTACAATCTCGAGCAGAAACTGGCTCAGCAGGATGCTGAATACCAGGGGTCCCTGGCCCAGCTTCAGCGGGAATCGCAGGCCAGGATTGATTCCATTATTCAATACTACGAGAAAGAACTGTCCTCGAAGGGGGGGAAATTCAGTTCTGCTGCAGCCGGTACGTATTACCTCATCGTGGGTAGCTTCAAAACACCTGCCTATGCAACGGCTTATTCGGCGAAGGTTGCGGATATGGGATACCAAACCGAGATCGTGAAAGTCGGATACTGGAACCTCGTGGCAGCCGAATCCTATAAAAATCTCAGGGAGGCCCTCAACGGACTGAACATTGTCCGCTCCAACGTAGCCGTTGGCTCCTGGATCTACGTAGCGAGATAGGTCCCGCGAACTGCCGAGAAAATTTTACCCTGAAGGCATTGTTGGCACATTGCCGTCTATCCCCTGTGCCGGCAATGCCTTTCATGCATCCGTGATATTTCATGATCTACATCCTGTTGCCGTGTTCGGTCCATTCGGTTTTCTACAAGTTCCTGGATCATTTTGATGCCAGCTATACAAAACGGATCCTTGTAGAGGCGATGCAGCTGCTCGGGCAGCTCTGGCCCTATTTATTGCTGGGCATATTCGCTTCCGCCCTCCTGAAGGTATTTATTTCCAACCAAAAAATGGCCGGATTTTTCAGCAGAACCGGCCATGCCGTTTCCATTCCGATTGCCTCCCTGATAGGGGTCGTTTCCCCCCTCGGAAGCTATGTCATTATCCCGATGTCTGCGGCCCTCCTGGGTACGGGAGTGCCATTGCCGGTACTGATGGCCCTGATGGTGTCCTCCCCGCTGATCAACCCGAACCTGTTTATACTGACGGCAGGCGCAATGGGACTTGAGATGGCCCTGCTGAGGGTTTTCTCCGCCATCCTTCTCGGGATCGTTGCCGGCTACACTACCCTCTGGTTGGAGAAGAAACATATCCTTGAAACTGGAAACGGGATCATAAAACACCCGCCCTCCGCACAGCAGGATTATACGTCGCCGGGAAGCAGGCGAAGCCTGTCGGGTTTTCTTGTCGAACTTTACAAGATGGCCTGGTACATCGGCAAATATTTTTTCCTGGCCATCATCCTGGCAGCAGCCATAAAAATTGCTGTAAATCCGAAAATCATCGTCAGGCTTTTCGACAGTGATAATTTTCTCTCGGTAGTATTATCGACAGCTGCAGGCGTTCCGTTCTACGTGTGCGGCGGGGCCGCCATCCCGGTGGTCCAGCAACTGGCCGACCTGGGCATGTCAAAGGGTGCCGCGCTGGCTTTCTTTATTTCGGGTCCGGTCACGAAATTGTCCAACCTGGTAATTATCCAGGCTACGTTTAAAAGAATTGTCCTGATCCAGTACCTGGCAACGGGAATCATCGGAGCGATGATCCTGGGATTTTTATATAACCTGTTTTAAGCTATATTTATACCATCCAATACCACCCCTATGATTATCCGGAAGAAACGTAACCAGATCCCAACCTATACCATTATAGCCCTTGCCCTTATGGCGGTCGCGTGGGACCTGGCAGTATCAACCCTGGAACTTGAACCGGGGACCTTCAGGTATGAGTCTGAATTTGACAGTCCTGCTGCTGTGGCGACCAGGGTGGTGATCGTGACCTCGGATTATTCCGGACTATCCAACCCCGTTCCCAGAACCATAAACCCGTCCTATGAGCTGATCGAGGAGATGGTAGGCAAAGCCATCGAACTCCAGGGTGGTTTTCAGGGGATCCTGGAAAAGGGCGATAAGGTAATGATCAAAGTGAACCTGGTTGGAGGGAACAGTCCATCAGGAGAAGGGGAGAACACGGATGTCAGGGTGGTCAAGGCACTGATCAAGCATATTGCAGACTTTACGCAGGGAGAGGTTGAGATTACGGTTGCCGAAGGAACGGCCCGCTCGAATGACGATCCGGCAGACCCAAGCTCTGTCTGGGGAAATTCCGGGTACACCGATCTGCTCACGGATCCACAATTATCCGGGATCAACCTGAGCCTGCTTAACCTGAACCAATCCATCACCGACCTGACGGAGGTCGACCTGGGCAGCGAAGGCACCTCGGCCAGGCAGGGGACAAAATACCATGTGCATAAAAAAGAACTTGAAGCAGATGTCTACATTGCGGTACCCGTACTAAAAATCCATGATACCGGGATCACCAATGCACTCAAGCTGCAGATAGGAACGGCACCCGGGTGTTACTACGGTTACAACAAAGCCGCCGGCAGCACGTATTGCCCGGACGGGATCCTTCATGCAGTTGAACACCGGGTCTGGACCACGGAAGCCATTGTTGACCTGAGTAATATCGCCGATATCGATTTCGTAGTGGTGGATGCCATCATGTGCCTCGAAACCGAAAAAACAAACAGGGTATACAACCAGGTCCGGTTCAATACCGTTCTGGCCGGTGCCGATCCGGTGGCCATCGATCACGTGGGAACAAAATTGATGGGGCTCAACCCGGATGACATTGCGCATATCACCCTGGCCGAGAAGGTGGGACTCGGAACCAATAATCCCGATAAAATACAGGTGCTCGGGGTCCCGATAGAAGAAGCCATGATCCGGGTCAAAAAAAGCCAGCAGCCGGATGGCAGGTTCGGGCAGTCCAACCGGACCTGGATCCTGTCCCCCGCATTCAGTGGAACGGATATTTCACAGGAATTCTATCCCAACGAGTATTCCATCCAACCCGTCCCCGGTCTCAACGGATGGTCACAGCCGGTATACTTCTTTGATGACCGGATTGACCTCCATAGCTACTATTCGGGACAAACGAATGTCATCACCTATGCCTTCACGTTCTTCGATGCATTGAGCGACCAGGAGGCCGAACTCTGGCTGGGCAGCCATGAAGCCATTTATGTCTACCTGAACGGGGAACTCGTGTACTCATTCAATTCTACCAATACATACTGGGACATGGATCGGGGTGAGTATAAGAAAACCATCGGCATCAAACAGGGCAAAAATACATTGCTTGTGAAGACCCTGAATAAATTCGGGGATTTCAGTTTTGCCCTCAACATCTGCGAAGTGGAGAGCGACCCCCTGTATTTCGGGAACCGGGTGGCTGGATTGGATTTTTATATTGACGATAGTGGTGTGAACACCCTGCCTGAATATACTTCCTACGATGCTTTTATGCTCAGAAGCTACCCCAACCCGGCCAGGGATTATACGAAAATCCGGTTCGAACTGGCCGAAGCGGCCAGGACCACAGTCGGCATTTATGACCTGGGCGGGCGCCTGGTGAAATCCCTGCATGACGAAAGGCTGCCCTCCGGCACCCATGAATTTACCTGGAACCTTGACAATGACCAGGGAAACCGCGTGGGCCGGGGCGTTTACCTGTGCAGTATCGCATCGGGCAGCTGGAAAAACAGCATGAAACTCATCGTGGAGTGAGACCCCTGATCCGGCGCATTTATTCCCCCTCCTCCGCACCCGCTCTTATGCTGGAGGCGGTGTTAAACGAGCCGCCTTTCAAAATTTGGGAACCTCCGGCATTATCAATTCGTCGCTGCCCGACTCATTTGACAATGCCTCCGGTGGCAGGGACCCAAATTTTGCAGCGGCGGTTTAATACTGCCGGAAGCATGCGGGTGCGGAGGAGGGGGATGAAGCTGCTATGAGCTCCCGGTCATGATGAACAGGGGCTGGAATTCGAAGCTCTTGTAATGCGGCCTGAGCCGGTCGGTATTGTAATGCTTCTTCACATCCACCAGCTTTTTCGAGCTTGTGACCACATCGAGGGGAGCATTGTCATAGCGCCCGTTCCTCAAAACAACCAGCCTTCCGTGGATCCCCTTCAGGATCAAATCAAGGGCCAGGTTCCCGTAAGCCATGGGGACGATTGAATCGATGGCATCCGGATCCCCACCGCGGACTATATATCCCAGGCGCTGGTCTATGGTATTTACCCGGGTCCCTTTATTGAGTTTCGGTGACAATTCCTTGATTTTGCTTGAAATAATGTCTCCGATGCCCCCCAGTTTGGCATGTCCGAACATATCTTTCTCCATATCCGTAAAGGTCATATCCTTCATGTCCTTGACCATGGCCCCTTCGGAGACCAGTACGATGGAATACTTGCTTGGGTTCCGGTTCCTGTCCTCCACCAATAGCCGGGTAAGATGCTCGATATCAAACTTGTACTCCGGAATTACACAACGATTGGCCGCACCGGCCATGGTGGGCAGCATGGCGGTAAACCCGGCATAGCGACCGAATACCTCGAGCACAAGTATACGTTCATGGGATCCGGCGGAGGTACGGATGGTGTTGCATAAATGAATGGTCCGGGTTACACAGGTACTGAAACCAATGCAATAGTCCGTTCCGGGCACATCGTTATCCATGGTTTTGGGAATGGCGATGACTTTCACGCCTTCCTGGTACATCCGTACACCGTAGCTCAGGGTGTCGTCACCCCCGATCGGGATCAGGAAATCGACACCCAGAAAGTCCAGGTTCTTGATAATTTCCGGTGTAAGGTCATTAACTTCGGCATTGTAGGTGTCTTTCAGGTGGGGCGGCACCATAATGGAGGGACAGTGGCTGGGACGTGTCCGGGAGGTGTGCAGGAATGTTCCCCCGGTCCTTCCGGCCCGGTTCACCAGCTCTTCGGTGAGTTCCATTACATTATCCCTGTTATCCGCTTTCTTGTCACGCTGAAGCTCCATTATACCCGCCCAGCCCCTTCTCAGTCCAAGTACCCGGTACCCTTCCCTGAGGGCACGGATGGTAATGGCACGGATGGCCGGGTTAAGACCTGGGACATCTCCACCTCCGGTAAGGATGGCGATGGTTCCTTTGCTTTTTTTTACGTTCGCCATAAGAATGTGCTTTAAAACATTTTTTGGGATATCGAGCCCTAAATATAGTGTTTATTTCAATTCAGGTACAGGGCTGGAACAGTTTTGAAAGATATAAAATAAATGCACCGATTTTCTACTTTTGCAGAGTCATATGGGAATTTCAGTGAGGGCGGGCACCGGGATCATTCCATCTCCTCTCACAGTTTCCGGTTTCAGGGAGCTTTTGATATTGAGAAATTTTCTTACTGGATCGAGTATTTTTTATATATTAATCAGGGAAGCGCCGGAAAGCCATATGGCCTGAACCGGATCAGATGAAAAGAATACTGAAAATACTGCGCGACAGCTTCATCTGGATCGCAATCATACCGATCCGTATCTACCAGTATACCATTTCTCCCCTCCTGCCGACCTCCTGCAGGCACGTCCCCACCTGTTCCCAGTACGCCATAGAGGCGCTCCGGACACACGGGATGATCCGTGGCACCTATCTTGCCGCAAACCGCATCCTTCGCTGCCACCCCTGGGGCACCCACGGGTACGATCCCGTTCCTCCAAAGCCGTACAGGATTTTTAAATTTAAAAACCTGAAAACTTAACCACAACAAATATGGATGAACACCTGAATAAGAGTCACGGGGGATTGATCGGGGAAGATATCCATTTTGAAAATATCCTCCAGTTCCTGGTCGAGATCTTTAAGCATGCACTGGTCATTACTGCTTTTGTGATCATCATGATGCTCCTGATCGAATACCTGTCGGTTCAGTCCCGCGGACGCTGGAACCAGACCTTCGAGAGGAACCCGTTGTTACAGATCCTGATCGCCGCTTTGCTTGGATTGCTTCCCGGCTGCCTGGGCGTTTACCTTGTCGTTTCGCTCTATGTACACCGCATCTTTAATTTCGCAGCCCTGGTAGCTGCCATGATCGCCACATCGGGTGACGAAGCATTTATCATGCTGGCCATGATCCCCGGCAAGGCGCTCCTGCTTATGGGTATATTATTCCTGTTGTCCCTGTTTACCGGTTATGTGCTGAACCTTTTGCCCCTGGGAAAATACAGGATGAAGCTGCCTGTAAACCATATGAAGCTGCATGACCATGATCCGGAATGCAGGTGCTTCATCCCGGACCAGATCATACCTCAGCTCAGGCATATCGGTTTCGAAAGAGCCTTGCTTCTGATCGCGGGAATTCTGTTCCTGGTTTTCCTGCTCAATGGCGATATCGGACCGGATGAATGGAACTGGCAGCGGTTCATATTCCTGATCGTCATCACGGTGGAGTTATTCATTGCCTTTACGGTGCCCGACCACTTTCTCCGGAAACACCTCTGGGGACATGTGATACGGAAACATTTCCTCCGTGTATTTTTGTGGACATTCGGGGCCTTCCTCGTGATTCATGTGGGACTCGAATTCCTTCATTTCGACGAGTGGATCAGCCATAACCAGTTCAGTATACTGCTGATTGCCGTGCTTGTGGGACTCATACCGGAATCGGGTCCGCACATCATGTTCATCAGCCTTTTTGCCAGCGGGCATATCCCATTCAGCATTTTGCTTGCCAATTCTATGGTACAGGACGGCCATGGTTCGCTCCCCCTGCTGGCGGAAACACGGACCGATTTCCTGAAAATGAAGGCGGTGAACCTGGCCGCAGGATTGCTGGTGGGACTTGCGGGATTAATGTTGTAAAAGATTAACTTTGGGGCAGGGAGACCCCGGGAACTTTTCCCGTCATCCAGGCGTGAAAAACAAAGTTCATGGGTTCGTAAAAAACTTGGCATGTATACCATTCATCAGACTTTAATCGAACAAGCCTGGGAAAACCGATTAATGCTGCAGGAGGAAGAAGTCAGAAAATCAATCCGGTTTATCATCGATGAACTGGACCATGGAAGGCTGCGCGTGGCTGAACCCTCGGAAGAGGGCTGGAGCGTAAATCAATGGGTGAAAAAGGCGGTGATCCTGTATTTCCCCATCCAGCAAATGAGCGTAACCGAGGTCGGGCCATTTGAATTTCACGATAAGATTGCCCTGAAAAAAAATTACCAGGAGCTCGGTGTGCGGGTGGTTCCCCATGCAATTGCCAGGCATGGTTCCTATCTTGCCAGGGGCGTTATCATGATGCCGTCTTACGTGAACATAGGGGCCTATGTAGATGAGGGTACCATGGTGGATACCTGGGCCACGGTGGGGTCCTGCGCGCAGGTCGGAAAGAACGTCCACCTGAGCGGTGGCGTGGGACTGGGGGGCGTGCTGGAGCCCGTCCAGGCAGCACCGGTGATCGTGGAAGACAATTGCTTTATCGGTTCCAGGAGCATCGTGGTCGAAGGAGCATACATCGAGCGGGAAGCGGTCCTCGGAGCCAACGTGGTCATTACCAAATCGACCCATATCATCGATGTATCATCAAAGGAAGCTGTCGAATACAAAGGCCGCGTGCCCGCCCGTTCCGTTGTTATCCCGGGAACGTACCCGAAAAAGTTCCCTGCAGGGGATTACGGGGTATCCTGTGCACTGATCATCGGGCAGCGCAAAGAATCAACCGATAAAAAAACCTCCCTGAATGATGCCCTGCGGGAATATAATATCGCCTTCTGAAATGCAAGCTCCATTATCCCTGCAGAGCCGTGCATTCAAGAGATTAATCCGTACTAATCCATTTGCCCATGAAGATCGGGTTTGATGCAAAAAGGGCCTTTTTCAATTTCAGCGGATTGGGAAACTACAGCCGGAACATCATCCGTTACATGGGAAGGAAATTCCCCGAACACGATTATTTCCTCTACATCCCGAAACGAAAGTCCAGGTTCCAGAACGGTGATATTGAAAAACATGCCCTGGTCTACCCGGAATCATGGTCCGGTAAAACCTTTTCTTCACTCTGGCGAAGCTACTGGCTGGGGCGAAAACTTGAAAAAGACGGCATAGAACTTTACCATGGGCTCAGCAACGAGATCCCTTTTGACCTGCCAAGACCTGCAGTAAAATCCGTCGTAACCATGCACGACCTGATTTTCATGCGTTTCCCGGAATGGTATAAGCCGATTGACCGGCGAATCTACGTAAGAAAGGCCAGGCACGCCTGCCGTGAGGCCGACCGGATCATAGCCATCTCGGAACAAACCCGTTCGGACATCCAGGAGTTCCTGAATATCCCGGCAAATAAGATCGATGTGGTGTACCAGGGTTGTGATCCCGTGTTCTATTCCCCGGCAGATGAGGCGGAAAAGATCCGTATCAAAAACAAATATTCGCTCCCCTCCCCCTACCTGCTTTATGTGGGGACCATCGAGCCCAGGAAAAACCTGTTGAAAATCGTCCAGGCCATGCATGCGGCTTCCCTTGACATCCCCCTGATTGCCATTGGCCGCTCCACACCATATCTTGAGGTGGTCCGGCGATTCATAAGGGAGCATGCGATGCAGAATATACGCTTTCTCCAAAATGTTCCGAATGAGGACCTCCCCGCATTGTACCAGATGGCCGAGATCTTCATCTATCCTTCCCGTTTTGAGGGATTCGGAATCCCGATCCTGGAAGCCCTGTCGTCCCGAACGCCGGTGATCACAAGCAGGGGAAGCTGTTTTCCCGAAGCAGCCGGCAATGATTCGGCCTACGTTGATCCTGATGACCCGGAAGAGCTGGCTGCCACCATTCGTAAAATACTTGATGACAGCAAACTGAGGGACTCCATGAAATCTGCCGGTTATCAGCATGCCCTCCGGTTCACAGAAGATATCATCGCAGAAAATATCATGCGGGTTTACCGCAAAATCGTATAGATGAAAAAGGAAATCCATTCCTGCACCGATGTCCTGCGCTCAGGAGGAACCATCCTGTATCCGACCGATACCATCTGGGGGATCGGCTGTGATGCCACCAATCCAGATGCCGTGGCTAAAATATATGCCATCAAGAAGCGGGAGGATTCCAAGGCCATGCTTGTACTCGCCGACTCCCTTGAAATGGTATCCGGATATGTGGAGGAAATCCCGGCTATTGCCCTGGACATCCTGAAGATAAATGAGAAACCCCTGACGATTATCTATCCGGGGGCCAGGGGACTTGCAAACAACCTGGTGTCAGAGGATGGGAGTATTGGCATCCGCATAACGGAGGAAGGTTTTTCAAGGGGTCTCATAAGGGCATTCGGCAAACCCATTGTGTCGAGCTCGGCAAACCTTGCGGGACAATCCCCTCCCACCCTTTATGCGGAAATCTCCATGGACATCCGTTCAGCAGTCGATTATATTGCTGACTGGAACCGGGATGAGCGGGGAAAAAGAAAACCTTCAGGGATACTGAAGGTTGATCTTAACGGGGAAATTAAAGTAATCCGTAAATAGATTCTTCTTATTTATCTCCCTTATGTACTTTCCCGGAGCCCGATACGGAAGCGTCCACCTGTGGATTGCTGTAATAGACCACGCGGCCGCTGCCGGAAATGGCTGCATCAAGCTCACCTGTAGCATCGATTTCACAGCTCCCTGAACCACTGATCCTGGCATCGCATTCTTCCACGGTCAGGCCTGCAGCCAACACCTTTCCGGATCCGCTGATGTTTATTTCCATCTCCTTTCCGGTGCCGGCAAGGGAAATGTTGCCCGAACCGGAAATCGAAGCCTCGATTTCTCCGCCTTTCAGTTCTTTAATTTCTATCCGTCCGCTGCCGCTTACCTTGAATTCAAGCTCATCGCTGTTGATCGGGGTCTCGGCAAAGATCTTGCCGGAACCCGAGAGATAGAGGGCTTCAATATCGGGAACCGTGATCCAGATCTTCACATCGCTTAACCTGGCCCTGTAATTCTCGGTTTTTATCTTTAAATGCCCGTCTTTTACCACGGTCTCAATATCGGCCAGGTCGTCCGCACTGGCTTCGATCAGTACTTTCTGGGGAGTCCCCTGGCTCAGGTACAGGTCTGCCGGGATGGCCAGGGAGATACCGGAAAATTCAGAAACATTCCGCTCCTCCTTTTGAGAAAAAACATTGCCTGCAAGAAGGACCAGAATCAGGACAAGGGATGATTTAAGGATACTGTTTTTCATGGGTCGTAAATTTAATGATTGACAATAAGATTCGTTAGCACATGCTAAAGACGAGATGAATCCGGGAATGCTGCAAACTAAGAAGCAATAAATTCCAGGTTCTCATGCGCGGCGGGATCCGCTCTTCCCCGGATCCCGTTTCTGCAAACATTCAGATCAACCCTTCCGGAAATTCAAACAGAATAAGCCGCTTCCCTGGATCTACCTCAAGGATCATCTCATCGCGGGCAGGAACAAGCTTCTTCTGTCCGCCCGTCTCAATTTCAAAAACAGGATTATCAGGAATATCAACGAAACCAAGAATAATGCCCCCCTGCCCGGATGTTGCATCCCTGAATTCATATCCGCCCAACTCATCAAGATAAATTTCCCCATCCGAAGGCTTTGTACCGTCGTGCCGGATCCATACCTGATATCCCACCAGTTTTCCAGCCCTATCCCTGTCATCATACCATTCGAGCTTCAGGATCCATTCTCCCGGCTTAAACGGCCGAAGCGAGGAAATAAAAAAGGGAACCAGTATTCCGTCTATCTGAAGGAATATCGATCCCCGGTTTTCATAAAGATCAAAGTCCGGATCTGCCGCCCGGATGATCAATTCGCCCCGAACGCCATGAGTTTTCGCAATCGTACCAAGGAGTATGCAATCGTCCCTGGTCATGTCAGGAAGGTTAATCTTCTTTATTCTCTTCTGCTTGTTCAGCCGGAGCTTTGCCCTCAGCCTTGTCCTTGTCTGCCTTTTTGCTGCCCTTGCTCTTTTCCGCTTTTTTCCCTTCCTCCACAGGCGCCTCGACTTCAGCAGCTTCGGGCTTCTCATCTTTAAGCTCTTCAGCAGCAGGTGCTTCGGCTACTTGCTCCTTCTCAGCTTCCACCTTTGCACCGGCTTCTTCTTTGACTTCCTCCACGGCTTCTTCCGTCTTCATTTCTTCTTCGGCGGGTGCCTCAGTGCCTGGTCCGGCGGGTGCCTCATCGCTTGCTTCCGTGCTTGTTTCTGCAGCAGTCTCATCGGCCGGCTCAGCGCTTGCTTCTGCAGCTTCCTCTGTGCTTGCTTCCGCGCTTGTTTCTGCAGCAGTCTCATCGGCCGGCTCAGCGCTTGCTTCTGCGCTCACTTCTTCACTCTCAGATTCACCGGCCTTCACTTCAACAGCGGTATCCGAAGTTTCAGCAAGGGCTTCTTCAGCCTCGCCTTCAGCTTCCTCAGCTTCTGTTTTTTCGGCTTCTGCAAGCTCAGATTGCTTTTTCAGTATCTCTGCAGCCCTTGCTTCACTCACCTTGATCTCGACTTCAAGCTTCTCCTTTATCTCGTCTTCACCGGCTTTTGCAAGCCTGTCAATTTTTGCCTGAATCTTGCCTTCCTTCTCTTTCAGCCAGGCTGCAAATCTTTTCTCGGCTTCCTCTTCAGAGAAAGCTCCTTTTCTGACACCTTCCAGAAGGTGCCTTTTCATAAGTACTCCTTTGTAAGAAAGAATCGCTCTTACTGTTTCCGTAGGTTGTGCACCTTTTAACAGCCAGTCCAGAGATCTGTCAAAATCCAGCTCAATGGTTGCCGGATCTGTGTTGGGATTATAGATCCCGAGTTTCTCAATGAACTTGCCATCTCGTGGCGCCCGTCCGTCTGCAGCTACAATGTGATAGAATGCAAACTTCCTCCTACCGTGTCTCGCTAATCTTAATTTAACTGGCATAATCGCTAATGATTAAAATGCTCTACTAAAATGGAGGTGCAAAGATAGACAATTATTCAATTTTCAAAAGTGATTCAAGCCTTTTTTTGCCCTCCTGCACCGGGACCGGACCGGGTGAGGAAAAACAGTCTGCCGGGGCTTCCCGCCTAAACTTATGAAATAATTATTAACACCGGGATGTCTGCTACCTCAATTTCGTAAATTTGAAGATCGGGAACCGCTTTCCGGCGTATATGTAAATCCCTGATTACCAGATCACTGCAATATGAACTTCACACACCTCCATGTACATACCCAATACTCCATCCTGGATGGGGCTTCCAGCATACCGGTGCTGATGAAAAAGGCCAAGGAGGATGAGATGAAGGCCATCGCCATAACCGATCACGGGAACCTGTTTGGCATAAAGGAATTCAGCAACGAAGCCAGAAATCACAGCCTGAAACCCATCATTGGATGTGAGATTTACCTGGCCCGGAGAAGCCGTTTTGACACCAGCACGAAGGAAGACCGTGGAGGTTATCACCTGATCCTGCTGGCAAAGAACCTGACCGGATACAGGAACCTGGTTAAACTGGTATCATTCGGATATCTCGAGGGACATTATTATAAGCCAAGGATAGACAAGGAGATCCTTAAGGAGTATTGTGAGGGACTGATCGCCTGTACGGCCTGCCTGGGAGGGGATGTCCCCTCCCAGATACTGAATGACAGCGAAAAGGACCTGGAAGAATCCCTCGCCTTTTACATGGAAACCTTTGGTGAGGATTTTTACCTCGAACTGCAGCGCCACCCGACGGGCGATCCTGTATTTGATAACGATACCCTGGCCAAGCAGAACAAGGTCAATGAGAGGCTGATAAAAATTTCACTTGAAAAAGGTCTGAAGCTCATAGCGACCAACGATGTACACTTTGTCAACCAGGAGGACGCGGAAGCACATGACCGGCTGATCTGCCTGAATACGGGAAAAGATCTTGACGATCCGACACGGCTCAGGTACACCAAGCAGGAATGGTTCAAGACCCGGGAGGAAATGGCGGAGCTTTTTTCCGACCTGCCGCAGGCACTCAGCAACACCCAGGAAATCGTCGACAAGGTCGAAACCTATGATCTCAATCACGACCCCATCATGCCGGATTTCCCCCTGCCGGATGAGTTTGACAACCCGGACGATTACCTGCGCCACCTCACGTATAAGGGGGCGGAGGAAAGGTATAAGACCATCACCGACGACCTGAAGGAAAGGATCGATTACGAGCTGGGGGTTATCAAGAGAATGGGGTTCCCGGGATATTTCCTGATCGTCCAGGATTTCCTCAATGCCGCCCGCCGGATGAATGTGAGTGTGGGACCCGGGAGGGGATCGGCGGCAGGGTCGGTTGTTGCCTATTGCATACGCATTACCGACGTTGATCCCATCAAGTACGGGCTTTTGTTCGAACGCTTCCTCAACCCGGACCGTATCTCCATGCCCGATATCGATATTGACTTCGATGAGGACGGACGGGAAGAGGTCCTGAAATACGTGGTTGAAAAATACGGCAAGGACAAGGTTGCCCATATCATCACTTTCGGGACCATGGCTGCAAAGATGGCCATCCGGGATGTGGCCCGGATCGAGAAGCTCCCCCTGCCGGAAGCCGACAGGCTGGCCAAGCTCGTCCCCGAACGGCCGGGGACGACCCTGAACCGGGCTTATAAGGAGGTCAAGGAGCTGGGGGATGTTAAATCCAGGGGAACGGACCTTGCCCAGCGCGTCCTCAAATATGCCGAAACCCTTGAAGGAAGCATCAGGCATACCGGACTGCATGCCTGCGGGATCATCATCGGGAAGGATAATCTGGTCAACCACATCCCCATCTGCAAATCAAAGGATACCGAGTTCTGGGTCACCCAATTTGACGGGAAACATGTGGAGGATGTGGGAATGCTCAAGATGGACTTCCTGGGACTAAAAACCCTTTCGATCATAAAAGATGCCATTGAGCTTATCAAATTATCAAAGGGCCATGATATAGATATCGATAAAATCCCCCTTGACGACACAGAGACCTTTGAACTTTACAGCCGCGGTGAGACCACGGGTTTGTTCCAGTTCGAATCGGATGGGATGAAGCGCTACCTTCGCGAACTGAAGCCTAACCGTTTCGAGGACCTGATCGCCATGAACGCACTTTACCGCCCGGGGCCGATGGAATACATACCCCGTTTCATCAACCGGAAGCACGGCAAGGAGCAGATAAAGTTCGACCTGCCTGTCATGGAAAAGCTGCTGAAGGATACCTACGGGATCACGGTCTACCAGGAGCAGGTCATGCTCCTGTCACAGGAAATGGCCGGGTTCAGCGGTGGACAGGCGGACAGCCTGCGCAAGGCAATGGGCAAGAAAAAGCGCAGGATGATGGACGAGCTTAAAGAAAAATTCCTCGAGGGTTGTACTTCGAAAGGGATCAATGAAAAAATTGCCGATAAGGTCTGGAGGGACTGGGAAGCATTTGCCGAATATGCCTTCAACAAGTCGCATTCCACATGCTATGCCCTCGTATCCTACCAGACCGGCTGGCTTAAGGCACATTACCCGGCTGAGTTCATGGCCGCCGTTCTGAGCCGCAATATTTCGGACATAAAGAAGATCACCCAGTTCATGAATGAATGCAAGCGAATGGGATTGTCGGTACTGGGTCCGGATGTAAACGAAAGCCGAATCAAGTTCACCGTGAATGCCCAGGGAAACATCCGTTTCGGGCTCGGCGCCATCAAAGGGCTTGGAGAATCGGCGGCATCCAGGATCATCCAGGAAAGGGATGCAAACGGACCTTACACCGATGTGTTTTCAGTGGTAGAAAGGGTCGACCTTCAAGCCGTCAACAAAAAAAGCATGGAAGCCCTTGCAGGTTCCGGTGCCTTCGACAGCCTTGGGAAAATACAGCGCGGACAATATTTCGGCCAGGACTCAAGGGGAATCAGTTTCATTGAGCAGCTGGTACGGTACGGAAATAAATACCAGACTGAAATATCGGCTTCCCAGCAATCGCTCTTCGGTGAATCAAATGATCTTGAAATCACAAAGCCCGAGATAACCATAGAGGAACCCTGGCCGAAACTCGTCAAACTGGATATGGAAAAAGACCTGATCGGCATTTATCTGTCGGCCCATCCACTGGATACCTTTAAACTTGAAATCGAACATTTTTGCACGCACAGCCTTGCGAACCTGGATAATCTGGGCGAACTCAACGGGCAGGAGGTGATGATCGCGGGACTCGTAAAATCACATAAACCCGCCTATACGAAAAATAATAAGCCCTATGGAACCATGATCATCGAAGATTACACGGATTCGTTCCGGCTGTTGCTTTTCAATAAGGATTACATCGCTTTCCAGAATTTCTTTACCCCCGGGTACGCCCTGCTGATACGTGCCCTTGTACAACCCCGGCCTTTCAATAATGGAGCGGTGGACTACGAGCTCAAGATCAGGGAGATCAAGATGCTTGCGGATGTCCGTGAAGACATGATCAAAAGCCTGGTCCTGACCGTTCCCCTGAACAGCATCAATGAGCAGATGATCGATGAGATCGACAAGTATGCCGATCCCCAGCAGGGTTCGGCCAGGTTAAAGATCATGGTCCACGACAGGGAAGAGAACATCTACATTGAAATGTTTTCCAGGAACAAAAGGATCAACCTGAGCAACGACCTGATAAAATACCTCGAAGAACAGCCGGAGATCGATTTTAAACTTAATTAACAAATGTTTTGCTGAAATAGAATTATTTTTGGCGCATTAAAACGAAAAAATTATCACTCTTAACAGAATCAAAAATGGCACTTGAAATTACAGATCAGAATTTTGATGAAATTGTCCTGAAGTCCGACAAGCCCGTAATCGTCGATTTCTGGGCCGAATGGTGCGGTCCCTGCCGGATGGTGGGTCCCATAGTTGAGGAAATCGGAAATGACTATTCCGGGCAGGTCCTGGTCGGCAAGTTTGATGTAGACAGCAATCCCGCCTTTACAGCAAAATTCGGGATCCGTAACATCCCTACCGTTCTTTTCTTCAAGAACGGTGAAGTGGTTGACAAGCAGGTTGGAGCCGTACCCAAGAGCAACCTGGTAAATAAGCTTGAAGCAATCCTGTAATCGTATTTATGGTCCACCAGCGCGTCTCTGTATTTTGTGCATCCAGTGCAAAGGTTAACAGCAAATACATCGAAGCGGCCCGTACCCTTGGGCGGCTGCTTTCGGATGCGAAGATAGCCGTAAACTATGGAGGCGGAGCCGTTGGTTTAATGGGCGCGCTGGCAGACAGCATGATGTCTGAAGGCGGTTCCGTCAGGGGGATCATTCCCGGGTTTATGGTTGACCAGGGATGGAGCCATCCGGAACTTACCGATATGATGGTGGTGAAGGACATGCACGAACGCAAGAAGAAACTTGCCGAGAACGTCGATGCCTTCATAGCCCTGCCCGGTGGTGTCGGCACCCTGGAGGAACTTCTCGAAATGATCACCCTGAAGCAACTTGGGCAGGTGCTGGTTCCCATCATCATCATCAACACCAATGCATTTTTCGACCCTTTCCTTGAAATGCTCAACCGGATGGTCGAGGAGCAATTCATGCGCAAGGTTCACAAGGATATCTGGACGGTGGTGAACCAGCCGGAAGAAGTCCTCGAAGCCATCCGCAGCGCTCCCGGATGGGACGGATCAGCCATTAAATATGCCCCGGCTTAGGGGGTATGAGACAAGGCAGGGGCAGGATGGACGGGGAGCTAGAATCTCCGTCCGATGATCAGGATGTCATCGATCTGTTCGATTTCTCCACGCCATGCTTCGATGGTGCTTTCAAGGATGGAGCGTTGTTCTTCCATTGTTTTTTCCTGGATGTTCAGGATAAGCTCCTTCATGGGCTGTATCTTGAATTTCTTGCCGCTTTCCCCCCCGAACTGGTCGGCATATCCATCCGAGAAAAGGTAAATGGTATCTCCTTCCCGGACCTTGATTTCGTGGTTGGTGAACTCTTTCTCTGTTTTCATCTCCGTGCGGCCGATGGCGAAACGGTCTCCCTTGGTCTCGATAAGCTCGCCGTTCCGCACCAGGTAGATCGGGTTGTAGGCCCCGGCAAATTCAATCAGTCTTTTATCGCGCTGGTAGGCAACCAGGGTCATGTCCATGCCATCCCGGATCGTCACCGCCTCTTCCTGCTGGTGCAGGGTTTTGGTTACTTCCGCGTCGAGATGCTGCAGGATTTCCGAAGGTTTGATGATCCCGTATTCCTTTACAACCTTGTTGAGCATATTGTGCCCGATGATCGACATAAAAGCACCGGGAACCCCGTGCCCGGTGCAGTCTACCGCAGCGATAAACTCCTTGCCGCTCATTTCGAGAAGCCAGTAAAAATCGCCACTGACGATGTCCTTGGGTTTGAACAGGATAAAGGTATCCTTGAAGGGTATCTTCGTGGGCAGGATGGCAACCTGGATTCGTTTGGCATATTGAATGGAGTCCGTGATGTCCTTGTTTTTCTGGGCCAGTTCTTCCTTCTGGGCAACAACCTGGGCGGTTCGCTGCCGGACTTTTTCCTCGAGGATCTTTTTCTCCCGCCTGAGTTTCCGGGTCCGCTGTGCAATGTAGGCGAGGATGACAAGCGTTCCAAGAAATATACAGATCACGATAAACCACCAGGTCGCATAGAAAGGCGGTTTTATCTGGAATGCAAAGGAGATGGGTTCCTCGTTCCAGAGCCCCTCGCTGTTCCTGGCTTTGACCTGGAAAACATACCTGCCAGGCCTCAGGGCCGGGTAGGTTGCAGTGGTATGTTCGGAAGGCGGCAGCCAGTCAACATCGGCTCCTTCCAGTTTATACTGGTAGCTGACCGCTTCCGGGTTGGTCAGGCAGATACTGTTAAAGTCAAAAATCACTGAATTCTCCTTGTAACCAAGCTTCATTCCTGCGTCCATCTCCCTTTCCTCAAGGTTGATCCGCATCCGTGTTATATGGGTCAGAGGCTCGATGCCCGATCTCCTCTCTTTTGAAGGATCATACCGCACAACCCCCCCCACGGTCCCAAACCAGATCTTTCCTTCCCGGTCGCGGAAGGAAGCGTTGTTCTTGGTTTCAATGCCCACGAATCCGTTCTTCTCCATATAGGTATAGATCTTGCCTTCGGCTGCAAGGTATTTGTTGAGTCCCTGGTTCGTACCGATGAACACATTATTGTCTTCATCCACATTCACCAGGGTGATGAGGTTTGCCAGCAGTCCATCCTGCCTGGACAGTTGCGCTACCAGTTCCCTGCCTTCGATGGCAAAGATCCCCTGTCCCTCGGTGCCAACCCATATCCTCCCGTCGCTGCTCTCGGCAAAACAATTGGGTGTAAAGTCATATTCCAGTTTAAGCTGCTCGATGGAATCTCCCTCGATGGTCGTAATGCCTTTGCCTTTGGAGCCTACCCAGACGATCCCCCTGGAATCGGCGAAAAGAGCGGATATGTCTGTTCCGGCAAGACCGTGGACCTGGGTCAGGTACTGGACCTGCCGGCGGTCAATGTCAAAATAGATCAGGCCATCCGTAGTACCCACCCACAGGTTATTATCCCTGTCGATCTCCATGGCCGTAACGATCTGCTGCCGGTTATAGGAATTGATCCTGGGGGAGTAGTTGCACTGGCCGCTTTCCGGGGCATATTCAAAGGTTCCGTTCCCGTAGGTCCCGACCCAGATATGTCCCTGGCTGTCTTCTTTAAGGAAGCGGACCTGGTTGCCGTGGGAAAGGGGGTCGGCTGTAAGGTGCGTGAATTCTTTTCCCCTGGTGCTCCCGGGGGAATAAATGCTGATGCCCCTGTTGGTCCCGAACCAGAATTTGCCGCTGCGGTCCTGCAACACGGCCCAGACCTGGTCGTTGACCAGGCCGTTTTTCTCGGAGAAGGAAACGAATTGTTCCCCCTTGAAAATGCTCAAGCCGTTCTCATTGGTACCGATCAGGATGTTCCCTTCCTCATCCTCTATAATGGACCAGATTTTCAGGTCCTGCAAACCATTGTCCGTGTTGAAGGTTTTCAGGTTTTCCCCATGGATACGTGTGAGTCCCCCTCCCCAGGTGCCTACCCAGATGTTTCCCCGGGAGTCCTCGAACAGGCTGCTCACGAAATTATGGGCAAGTCCGTTGCGGGTATTGTAGAAATTCAGGCCTTCCGTTTTCCGGTCGTATTTATACAGGCCGTCGTTATAGGTTCCGAACCAGGAATTCCCCTCGCTGTCCTCGAGGAAAGTTGTGACCTGGAAATAGCCCATTCCCCGGATGAAGTATTTCTCGAATTCATCCGATCGCGGATCTTTCCGCTGAACGCCGATATCGGTGATGAAATACAATGTGCTGTCATCCGCAATGAACAACCCGAATACACGGTCACTCAAGCGTCCCCCCTTATACTGTTCGTATTTCAATTCACTCGTGGAGGCCGCTTCCGGGTTCAAGATATTCAGTGCCCCGCTCTGGGCGGTGGTGATCCAGATGCTGCCGGCGTGGTCCTGGTTGATGGCGGTAATATCGCTGGAGACGAGCATGGCGGCCTCCCTGAAAATTTCAAACTCACGTCCGTCGTAACGTGTTATGCCACCCCCGGTATGCCCGAACCAGAGCCTTCCGAGCGAGTCCTCGAAGATGGTCCTGACCCCGTTGATGGCCAGTCCGTCCTCCGAGGTGAAATTCTCAAAATTCACCCCGTCGAAACGCGACACCCCCCCTTCGGTGCCCAGCCAGATATAATCTTTGCGGTCCTGGATGATGGTAAAGACCTTTGATTGAGCGAGTCCCTCAGAAACACTATAGTTATCAAAATAATAGATCTGTGGAAGGACGATGCCACATAAACACAGAAAAGCTCCTGTTAAGAAGCTTTTCCTGAAATAAAATAGGGTTTTCACAGAGATATTTTTTATGTACATGATCCTGCGCAAGATTCCATGAGCGTGCCCGTCGTGGTTTTGGCCGCCTGCATCCAGGGCAGCTTCTAGAAATCCTTGGAAATGAAGAAAAAGGTGCCATCCTCATCCTGCAGTCCATCGATCTTTCCGAATTTAGGCTTCTGCTGGTTGTTCTTCACCACGGCGCTGGTTACCTTGTTCACAATGGACTCGATCGGGATGCAGGAGTTTGGATTATTTGCCAGGGAGTTCGCGAACGTCCGGGTAAACTGTGAGTTATCCACTGCCAGTTCGTACCCGGCCGATGAAAATACCTGGGATGACTTGAACTTGGTGGCCTGCCAGTCATCGCAGCTCCTGACTTTCGGAGTGGAACGCATCGCCTGGTAAAAACTGGGGCCCGACTCGCAGGCATCCGTGATCACAAGCGTATGGGTAACATAATTTGAATAGGACTGCAGGGATGCCTTCAGGGCATTGATATTGAAATAGGTGAATTCATCGTCCCGTTTCGAATCTATGGGGATCCAGTACCCGGTCTCATTGATGAATTTCCCGTGTCCGGCGTACCAGATCAGGATGGAATTGACCCGGTTGCTCCTGACCAGGTCCCTCAGCTCGATGGAAAAAAACCGCTCCATTTCGCTCTTGGTCATGTCCTTTTTATGGATCATATTATGGACCTGGTACTTGGCAAGGGCGGCACGCATCAGTGTGACGTCTTTCGAGGGACCGTCGAGGCTGGCAAAAGTCTCATAACTGGAATTTTCAATGAACACGGCCCAGGTCTTTCCCATGGGATTGCTTTCCGATATAACGGCGGCTTCCTTGTTCAGTTTGAACTCCATCTCCGTGACATTGCCGAAAACATCCGATGCCGTAACCAGGATCTTGTTCTGGTTCATGATGTTCAGGTTCGCCGTAAAGCTCGGATTCAACTCCCCTGGAATATAACTGGCAAGTACGCCGTTGATCATGATCGACTCAATGAGGCTCTCGTCCTCGATCCTGCCTTCCACATATATGGTCGGATCGTCCGAATCCAGGTAAATGACCCCGTTATCGGATGCATAGGGTGCAATGATGTTAATCTCCGGGGGTACCACCTCGGTCAGGTTGATGGTATACCGGATGCTGGCCGTATTATCGTAAACATCTGTGACCTCCATCAGCACCTCCTCCTTGTTCTGAATATCGAGAGCGGTAAGAAATTCCCATCCGTCTTCTCCTTCGACGGATTGCACCTCGAGTCCATTAACCGTCAATTTTTTGATCGCGCTTTCGTCAACCAGTCTCCCCTTGACGCTTACGATCTTTGAATCTTTTGGGAACTGGAGCACCTGTTTGTCCCGCGAGGCCGGATCGAGAATGACAATCTCCGGCTTGTTAGCTTCCCGGTGCAGCTCGAACAGCCTTGCGTTGGCCTGCTTCAAAAGGATCTGCGCCTGCACATCGTATTCCGAGAGGCCCACCAGTGCTTCGTAATCCTTAATGGCAGCCTTGTAATTCGCCACCTGCTCGTAGGACCAGGCCCGCTTGTAAAGGGCATCCGCATTTTTCGGATCCAGCAGGAGCATCTTGGTAAAATCGTTGATTGCATTGCTGTGCTGGGTGAATTCCTGGTAGTAAACACCACGCAGGTAATAATGTTCCGGATCCTCCGGGCTCAGGAGGATTGCCTTTGACATATCGTCGATGGCTTTCGGGTAGTCAAGCTTCTTTACATAGGCCTTGCTCCGGATCACGTAGCCTTCCGTGTTTTCAGGTTCCTGATTGATCGCCTGGTTGATGTTCTGCAGGGCAAAATCCGTCTTGCTGAGCTGGATGCGGACGTCCGCAAGTGCACGCAGGGCCTGTGTGTTTCTCCGGTCTTCTGAGACAGCTTCTGAAAAATCCTCTTCGGCATCGACCAGTTTTCCCATTTTAAGCTGGACCAGGCCATGGTAATAATAATTCTCCGTCGATTCCTTCAGTGTCAGGGCAAGATCGGCCTCACGAAGGGCTTCTTCATACCTTTCCATGGCCATCAGCACCCTGGTTTTTACCTGGTAGGGTTCCTGGTAGTTCCTTTTAATGGCGATGGCTTTGCTGAGCCTGTCGATCGATTTATCGTATTCCTTAAGCTCGAAATACAGCCTGCCGGCATTGTAAAACACTTCCTGGTCCTTTTCAAGAAAGGTTCCCGCCCTGTCGTAATCCTGGGCAGCCTCCAGCAGCTTCCCCTGGTGTTCATATGCTTCGGCCCGGGCCAGGTACGCTTTGTCCATGTCGGGTTCCATGTCGATGGCTTTGGTCAGCTGCTCGACCGCATCCTGGTAATTCCCGGCCGCGATAAAATCCTCCCCGGTTTTATAGAATTTTTTCGCATTCTGAGCGGAAAGACTGAGCGAAAACGCGATGAATACGCTCAGAAAAATCAGGTTCAGGGTTTTCATATCATCTCAATTTATTTGACCAATCAGTTTTTATACGGCAGAATAAGCATTATGTTTCAGATAATCAGGTTAATCCCCGTTCAAATATAGTGAATCCGGGAATAATTCTCAGGGAAGATGGCCCGATTCCCCTGAATATGCATAAAAATCGTGCCAGATTCCGGGCATTCTTCCTTTTATTTAGGACCATGAAACAGCCCGTTTTGTTGCATGGTTTATCTTGAATAAACCTCGAGCAGGTCTCCGCCCACCTGAAGCTGTGCCATGGGTTTGCCCGGGATCTCCGGAGATGGGATCCCCCGCCCGATTTCACAGTTCCCGGTAAATACCCTTGCCTCATCCCATGTCCCGTAGCGGATAAACGCGTTGAGCAGGGCGGCGCCCCCTTCAACCATAAGGGATTGGATTTCCATTTCATACAGCTGTTTGATTATGAACGGGATATAATCGTCAGCTTCGGGAACCTTGCGGTACCTGACCCGGCCATGGCTCAGCCGGGGTTTCGATGTAAAAACCAGTGTATCTGCATCGCCGGAGAATAATTTAAGACCGGCAGGCAGTTTTCCGGCACGGTCGATCACCAGGCGCAGCGGATTCCTGCCCGACCATTCCCGGACGGTAAGTTCCGGATCATCCAGCATGGCTGTCCGCGTACCCACAAGAATAGCCTGTTCCTCGCTTCTCCATTTATGCACCCATTGCCTGGCCTCCTTGCCGCTTATCCAGTTCACGCCTCCCGGGTCATCTTCCGGTCTTAACCTGTCAATAAAACCATCCTGGGAACGGGCCCATTTCAACAGGATCCAGGGTCTCTTTTCCTCATGGTAGGTAAAAAACCGCTTATTCAGATCAAGACATTCGGGTTCCAGCACCCCGGACCGGACCTGAAGTCCCCCTTCCTTCAACGTTTTCAGTCCTGAGCCCCCGACCCGGGGATTCGGGTCGAGTGTGCCGATGACCACCCGGGGGATTTTCTTTTCAACGATCATGGCAGAACAGGGGGGTGTTTTGCCGAAATGGGAGCAGGGTTCAAGGTTAACATACAGGGTGGAATCACGGAGTAATCCCGGGTCCCCGACCGACTCAATGGCATTGACTTCGGCATGGGCTTCCCCGTAAGCCCTGTGGTAGCCCTCCCCGATGATCCTGTCCCCGTTCACGATCACGCAGCCCACCATCGGGTTGGGCGCCGTCGCCCCCATGCCTTTCCTGGCCAGTTCGAGGCAGCGTGCAAGGTAATATTCCTCCATTTTGCTAACTTTACAATAGGCTAGTACAAAATACCATTGGTCCCACCGACATCCACCATACAGACCATACGCGAAATTATTAAAAAAGATCTCGCGGGACTCTATCCGGAAAGAGAAATCGATTCTTTGATCGAGGTTCTCTGCCAGCATCGCCTTGATCTGAAGCGCCACGAGGTCACCATGCGCAAACATGAAGTCCTCATGCCACCGGACATGGAATGGTTCAGGGGTGCAATCCGGCAACTGAAGGAAATGACTCCTGTTCAATACATTACGGGGGAAACGGAATTTTATGGACTGAAGCTTAACCTGCGGCCGGCAGCCCTGATCCCCCGTCCCGAGACCGAAGAACTTGTGCGATGGATCCTGGAGGATCATGCCGGGGAACGATGCAGGCTGCTCGACGTGGGAACGGGCAGCGGATGCATCGCCCTGGCCCTTGCCAGGAACCTGCCGGAGGCAATTGTGTATGCAACGGATTCGGAAGAAGCAGCCCTGGAACTGGCGAGGGAGAACGCCAGGAGGCTGGGACTGGCAGTTGAGTTTGTCCCCCATAACATCTGCGCGGAGGATGCTCCGGAAAGGATACTGCACCTGGACCTGATGGTAAGCAATCCGCCATACATCCCCATCCGGGAGAAACAATCCATGGCTCCCAACGTGCGGGATTTCGAACCCCCGTCCGCCCTGTTCGTCCCCGACGAAGACCCCCTTCTGTACTACAAGCATATAGCCAGGCAGTCACAGCAGATCCTGCGGCCCGGAGGGGGACTTTATGTTGAAATCCATGAGGATTTCGGGCGGCATGTCGGGGAACTTTTTGAGAGCTATGGTTTTGAGGAGATAGAGATCCGCAAGGACATCAACGGAAAGGACCGGATG